>CAKOXL010000001.1 GCA_934130105.1 uncultured Bacilli bacterium
AGAGGAACAGATGAAGCAGGAAACGTTAAAGAAGTATCAGAAGATATTTATATATTAGATCTTGATATGCCAGCACAGCCAAAAATACATGCTGGAAGTGGCTATCCAGTCTTAACGGAATATGGGGTTAAACTCGGTGCGGATAGTTACATAGAATATGATAATAGAGATGATATAACTAACTATTACTCATTAGATGATGGAAAAACATGGGAAATCTATACAAAACCTCTATCTCATGATAATAGCACTATAATGGCTAAAAGTGTTAAGAACGATTCTGGTTTAACAGTAACATCAAAAGAATCTATAACTATACCAAGTGGTGCACTACCAAAAGAAGCATATGATGGTGATGAAAGTACTGGTGTAAGTTTATCTACAAATGGTGGAACAGTATTAACATATTATTTAAGCATAGATAGTAATATGCAGGGTAAGAATTTACGAATGTTAGCTTATAGAAATAGTACATATGCATACGGTGTGAGACTAATATATTATGATGAAAACAATAATTCGATACTTACAACACCATATTATTATTATGAAGTAACATTAACTATACCAAATAATGCTGTAAAAGCTGCAGTACAGTTAGGTACAAATTCTGCATCTAACTCAAAAATATCGGCATTATACGAAATAGGACCGGCTACAACACCTCAATTAACTAATACTAATTATTATCCAACATTAACAGAATATGGTGTTAATCCAGGATATACCGAAGTGACACTAAACTATTTTTCAACTAGTGTAAATAGATTATACAGAATAGATGGCGGAGATTGGAAAGACTACCAAAATCAGCCGATAAGGTTAAAAATTAACCAAAAAATAGAAGCTAAAGGTATAGATAAATATAACAAGGAAACTTCAATAATAAGTTACACAGCTGCACTATCAAGTGATGCACTACCAAAAGAAGCATATGATGGTGATGAAAGTACTGGTGTAAGTTTATCTACAAATGGTGGAACAGTATTAACATATTATTTAAGCATAGATAGTAATATGCAGGGTAAGAATTTACGAATGTTAGCTTATAGAAATAGTACATATGCATACGGTGTGAGACTAATATATTATGATGAAAACAATAATTCGATACTTACAACACCATATTATTATTATGAAGTAACATTAGCCATACCAAATAATGCGGTAAAAGCCGCAGTACAGTTAGGTACAAATTCTGCATCTAACTCAAAAATATCGACATTATACGAAATAGGACCGGCCACAACACCTCAATTAACTAATACTAATTATTATCCACAATTAACTAGTAATGGTATAGAAGAATATTATAATTTAGTAACAATAAATTATTTATCTTATTTACCAAAGAAATTATATTCACTAGATAATGGAGCAACATGGAATGAATATAAAGAACCATTTAGGGTTAATGATGGCACTAAAATATTAGCTAAAGGAATAAATAGTAATCAAGAAGAAACAGATATAGCTTCTTATACAGTTAGTATATCAAGTGATAACATGGATAAAGAAGCATTTGATAATAATAAAGAAACAATAGTAACAATACCAGCTAATTCAAATAAAGTATTTACTGTATCTAATGAACTAATTAATAAAGACATAAGATTCTTCTTTGGTGATAATATTTCAGCTAGTGCTAATATTAAATTATATGATGTTGATAATAACGAAATAGAAACTATAACTATTATTAATTCAATAACAGTATTTAGATTACCAGAAAAATGTTATAAGATAGTTGTAAATAGTGGAAGTAGTGCATTAACTGTTAAAGAAATAAACGTAAGAGAAGTAAGTCTTGATGATACTAATAATAATAATCCAATTATAGAAATAGATGATGTTTCTTGGACTACAACTAAAACAGTAATAATAACTTACCCAGAGGGATATAAAAATGAATATAGCCTAGATTTAGGAGAGAGTTGGATAGAATATTTATCCCCAATAACTGTGGAAAAAGAAAGTGTAGTAATAGCAAGAAGTGTTGATAACGATAAAATAGTAGCAAGTAGTAGCTTTAAAATTACGAAAGTAGATAATGAAGAACCAACAGTTAGTGTGGAAATACCAGATGAAATTGTTGAAAAAACAGGATATAACTTACCAACTTCATATACAGTAGGAAAAAGCGGAGGAAGTGCAAGTTGTAAAATAGGTGATGATATAGTTACAACAACAAAAGACTTAGAAGTAGGAGAATATGAAATTATATGTACTGTAACATCAACTACTGGAAAAACAAGTACTATTTCTAAAAATCTTAGTGTTATTGAAACGGTTGAAGAATCCTTTAACTATACAGGAAGTGAACAAACATTTATTGTACCAGTAACTGGTAAATACAAACTAGAAACTTGGGGCGCACAAGGTGGATCGTATAATGAAACATATCGCGGTGGATATGGTGCATACTCAACCGGTATAATTTCACTAACAAAAAATGAAACAATATATATAAATATTGGTGGAAAAGGATCATTTACAGCAAGTTCTAGTATTACTATTCCTGGTGGCTATAATGGTGGTGGTATAGCAGTATCAGGTACTGATAATAGACAAGGATCAGGTGGTGGTGCAACTCATATTGCAACTAAAAGTGGTGTCTTATCAAAGCTAGAAAGCTATAAGGGTGTTTTAAATTCAAGTACAAACTGCTATGAGTCGACTGAAATTATAATGGTAGCCGCTGGTGGAGGCGGTTCAGTACACTGGTATAATAATTCATCAACCAATTATTCATATGGACGTGGTGGAGATGCCGGTGGTTATATTGGAAATAATGGATACACGGTATACAAATTGAATTCATCAACATTCTTACGTAATGGTTTAGGCGGAAGTCAAACTAAGGCTGGATTAATGGGAGCAGCTAAGGCTAGTTGGGCTTATTCAGATACTTATACTAGTGCATCATTTGGTGCCGGTGGATACTCTACTACTAATGGTTATAATGGTGGTGGAGCTGGTTTCTATGGTGGTGGAAATGGAGCAGAAGTTGGAGCTGGTGGAGGTTCATCATATATAGCTAATCCACTTTTAACAGATAAAGCTATGTACTGTTATAACTGCCAAGAATCAACTGAAGAACAAACTAAAACTATTTCAACTACATGTACTAGTGAAACACCAACTGCAAACTGCAGTAAACAAGGAAATGGTTATGCTAAGATTACCTATGTAGGAGAGTAGTAATAATTACCAAAAAAAGATAACTTAAGTAAATTAGTCATGATTTTATTTAGAACCAGACTATTACTGAAGCTATCTTTTTATTTTTCCAGGTACTCCTACTACTGTTTTATTATCACAAACATCCTTTAATATAACGGCATTGGCACCAATTTTAACATTGTTACCAATCTTAATATTACCAAGTACTTTGGCTCCACTTCCTATAAACACATGATTACCAATAGTAGGATGTCTCTTTCCCGTTTCTTTTCCTGTTCCGCCTAGTGTAACACCATGAAAAATAGTAACATAATCGCCGATGATAGCAGTTTCACCAATTACTACTCCAGTACCATGATCTATAAAAAGACACCTACCAATAGTGGCGCCTGGATGAATTTCTATTCCCGTCTTTCTTTTTAATCTTTCTGATATATATCTAGAAATAAAAAAGCATTTATGTTTATAAAAATAATGTGCTATCCTATAATATATTTGGGCTTTAAAACTAGAACATAAAATAGCTTCAAACACCGAATGAATCGACGGATCGTTTTTCTTAATAATAGAAATTTGTTCTAGTATGAATTTCATATTAATCACCTAATATAATTTATGAACCATTAAATTATTTGCGTGTTACATAAGCATGCTTTTAATAAATTTAAAGATGATTATTAAGTAATTACTCATTACTACTATTATTTTTTCAAAATTTATGTTAAAATAACTTCATCTTAAGGAGGTATATTATGAGTTTGCCAACTGTTGCTTTAGTAGGAAGTCCCAATGTTGGAAAAAGTACTTTATTTAACCGTTTAGTAGGTAGTAAAGTATCAATTATTGAGGATATTCCTGGTGTTACTAGAGATAGAATTTATAGTGAAGTTAATTATAAAAATTATAAGTTTTACTTAATTGATACTGGTGGAATAGATATCAGTAATGAATTATTTAATGATGAGATCAAAGTTCAAGCTGAAATAGCTATTGAAGAAGCTGATATCGTTGTTTTTATAGTTGATGGTAAAGAAGGAATCACAGAAAATGATAAAGTAGTTAGAAATATGCTTAGAAAAAGTGGCAAAAAAGTAATAGTAGCCATTAATAAAACTGATTCTAAAGAAAGTTATAACCATCAATATGATTTTTATGAATTAGGTTTTGATAACTATATTTTAATTAGTGCCGAACATAATACAGGAATATACGAGTTACTTGATATGATAACTTGTGATTTTAATGAGTATAATTATGAAGTAGAAGATACAAGATTAAAGTTTTCTGTAATAGGTAGACCTAATGTCGGAAAAAGTAGCTTAATTAATGCTCTTCTTAATGAAGAAAGAGTAATTGTTTCTAATAATGCAGGTACTACAAGAGATGCCGTTGATACTGTTATGAAGTATAATGGTGAAGAGTTTGTTTTAATTGATACTGCTGGAATGAGAAAAAAAGGAAAAGTATTTGAATCAATTGAAAAATATAGTTTGCTTCGTAGTTTAAAAGCAATTGATAGAAGTGATTTATGCTTACTTGTAATAAATGCCGAAGAGGGTATTATTGAGCATGACAAACATATAGCAGGCTATGCACTAGAAAAAGGTAAAGGTTTAATTATAGTAGTAAATAAATGGGATACAGTAAAAGATGCAAATACTAAAGAATATGAAAAGATTGTTCGTAGCGAATTTCAATTTTTAAGTTATGCACCAATCGTTTATCTATCTGCACTAACTAAAAAAAGAATTCACACTTTAATGCCAGAGGTACTAAAAGTAGCCCAAAATATTAACCGTGAAGTTAAGACAAGTGTTTTAAACGAAGTTATTACTGATGCGTATACGTTAAATTTACCGCCATCATATAAAGGCAAAAGATTAAAAATATATTTTACTAATCAATCTGGAACCAAACCACCTAAATTTACTTTCCATGTAAATAATAAAGGTTTAGTTCATTTCTCTTATGAAAGATACTTAGAAAATAAATTAAGAGAAAACTTTGACTTTGAAGGAACACCAATTATTCTTCAGTTTAAAAATAGAGGTGAAGAATAGGTGAATAAACAAGAACTATATCAAAAACGAGCAGATTTAATTATTGACTATATTTCCCAAATATTAGTATATGGTTCTAATACAAATGGTAATATTACTATTGATAAAAATGAATTTGATGATGGTAAATATTTAATCCTAACAGTAAGAGTCATCAAAAACAGTTATTTTAGATGGCATGATTTAGGAATATTAGCTAATGAAAGTTTAAGTTTTTATAAATTAGTACTAAATAATATTTTAGATAAATTTAACAAGTTTAATATAAGTTTTAATAAAAATAGTATTACTATTTCAAGTGATGTAAATAATAATAGCTTAGATATTTCTTTTAATATTACAAATAAGAAAGAAGAAAAATGGTTTCAAGATAGCAAAAATAAAAATTAGTATTATAGTAGGAGGTATTTATGGGCTGGTTTTTAGATAGGAAAGATCCTAAAACGGAATTAGAAGGGCTTGAAAAAGCACAACAAATTTTAGATGAAAGATATAAAAGAGGACAAGTAATTGACGCCGTTTATCAAAAACAGTGTTTAGAATTCCAAAAAAGAAGAGAAAAATACGAAAAAAGTCTAAAAAAACGAAATAAATTATAAAGTTAACATTGAAAGACCTTTTACATATAATTATGTAGGAGGTTTTTTTATGTTTAATGATTCTTTTTTTAAAAAAGTAGAAAATAAATCTGGTGTTGATAAAAAAACAATTATGTCTTTAGCTAACAAACTACAACATTCTAATATGAAAGATGAGACTGTGTTAAGAGACTTAGTTAAAGAAATAGGTGATTTAGCTGGCAAAGAAGTAAGCAAAGAAAAAGAAGATAAAATAGTTAATGCTATATTAAAGGATAATGTTCCAAAAGATATTGATAAACTTATTTAAAATCACCCCTTTAGTATTGAATTATTTAAAAAATGTGATATAATAAGCAGTACTTAATGGAGGGGAGTAAAATGTTTAAAGGTAGTCAAATATATTGTTATAATGGTCTATTTTTATCTGAAGAAGATATTGAAAGTTTACACATTCAACATGCTAATGGGATAGAATTTATAAAAGTATTACAAAATCACCATGATGTTTTTGGACTTAATGAGACATCAGTAGTAGATGTTGATAAAGATAAACTTTTAAACAGTTCCTTAACGTCTGCTGATGATTGTTTTTATATAATAAGAAACGGTTCATTAGTTATAGTTCCAATTAAGATTTGTTATACTATCGAAAAAGGTGGTATGATATTAGCAACATATAGTGAGAAAAATGTAAGAGATGCTAACCTTAAAATTGTTTTACAGTATGGTGTTAATTCAATAATAGATGATATGGCTAATTCACAGAATTTTATAAATGAATTTGCAAAACAACAGAAAATAAAAAAATTATATAGAAGTTTGACATTCAATGTATAACACTATATTTATAAGATATTTCGTTATTATGGAATATCTTTTTTTTTGTTTCATATAGTTAAATGAAATAGAAAGTGAGTGTTATTATATATGGATAAGAATGAGATTATCAAAAATATTGCTCTTCGAACTGGTGGAGATATATATTTAGGGGTAGTTGGAGCGGTTCGTACCGGGAAGAGTACCTTTATTAAAAAAGTAGTAGAAAATTTAATTGTTCCTAACATAGAAGATGAATATGAAAGAAAAAGAGCCCTTGATGAAGTACCACAAAGTGCAGCAGGTAAAACAATTATGACAACAGAACCAAAGTTTGTACCAAATACAGCTGCCAAGGTACAAATTGATGATTTTAGTTGTAATATACGTTTAATTGATTGCGTTGGATATTTAATTAATAATGCCAAAGGAGCAGAAGATGAAAATGGTCCAAGATTAGTAAAAACACCATGGTATGATGATCCAATCCCATTTAGTGAAGCAGCCGAAATAGGTACAGAAAAAGTAATTAAAGACCATTCAACAATTGGAATCGTAATCACAACTGATGGCTCAATTGGTGAATTTGAAAGAAGCGACTATATCGAAGCAGAAACCAGAGTTATTCGTGAATTAAAAGAATTAGGTAAACCATTTATTGTAATAGTAAATTCAACCCATCCAACCCTTCCAGAAACAGAAAAAGTTTGTGAAAAAATAAAATCAGAATATGATATTCCAGTATTACCAATGAATATTGAAAATATGAATCAAAAAGATATGTATGATATATTAAGAGAAGCATTATATGAATTCCCAATTCTTGAAGTTAAGGTTAATATGCCAGAGTGGATAGCAATACTTAATTATAAAAATGAAATTAAAAAGCATTATATAGAAGCCATTCGTGAAAGTGTTGTTGAAGTTGATAAATTAAGAGATGTTGAAAAAATAACTAAACATTTTGTGAAAGTTGAAGATATTTCAAAATCATACCTATCTGATATAGACCCCGCAACAGGAATTGTAACTATTAACTTAGAATCTCCTGCTGAATTATATAATCAAGTTTTAACTGATATTATAAAAATAGATGTTACTAATAAAGCCCAATTATTATCATTATTTCAAGACTTTAATGAAGCAAAACGTGAGTATGATCAAATTAAATATGCTCTTAAAATGGTAAAACAAACAGGCTATGGAGTTGCATCACCTACATTAGATGATATGAAATTAGATACTCCAGAAATAACTAAGCAAGGTCCAAGATATGGTGTTAAATTAAGAGCAACTGCGCCATCAATTCATATGATTAGGGTTGATGTTAACTCAACATTTGAACCAATTATTGGTAGTGAAATGCAAAGTAAGGAATTAATAGATTATTTAATGAAAGATAAAGATAAAGATCCTAGTAGCATTTGGAAAAGTGAAATCTTTGGTAGAAGTTTAGATGTTATTGTACAAGAAGGTATACAATCAAAGATTAGTATGATGCCAGATAACATTCGTTTAAAACTTCAAAACACTTTAACCAAAATAGTAAATAAAGGTTCTAACAACATGATTGCATTCGTTTTATAAGAAGAGAAATCTTCTTTTTTTCTTGTATTTATGATATAGTACTATTTGGTGATTGTATGGATTTAAAGAAAGAAAAGTATATTATTTTAGAAATAATACCAACATCTATTAGAAAAGAAAATGGTGTTATTGTTCAGTTATCGGCCTTAAAACTTGATGGCCTTCGTTTAATTGATCGTTTTGATTATAGATTAAATGAAGAAAAAGTTCCACTTAAAGATTTTATTGATATGTGTAGTTATGATAAAGAATCTTTTAATTATGTTGATAGTACTGATATTATTCTTGATGAGTTTAAAAAATGGATAGGAGATTATCCACTTTTAATAATTGATAACGAATATACTAAAAACTATTTAAAGGATATTGATAATAATAAAGAATCTATATTTAAGTATTTAAATATCGAAAATGATGACTTAGCTATCGATAAAATTATATCAAAATATAACCTAGAACCAAGTAATTACATAGTTGACTTACTATACGAAGCAATTATTCAAGAAATTTAACCATTTATTTTATATTTTTACTTAAACTAGTTGATTTTATTGATATTTCATGCTATTCTTTAAATGTAAGCATAGTGTGTGCTTAAATAGAAAATTTATGGAGGTTATTTAACATGAAAAAAGCAGAATTAGTAGAAGCAGTAGCAGAAAAAGCAGGTTTAACTAAAGCAGACGCTGAACGTGCAATTAAAGCTATTTGTGAAGAAATTCAAGGAGTATTAGTAAAAGGAGATAAGATTACTCTTCCTGGATTTGGTACTTTCTCAGTAAGTGAAAGATCAGCTCGTGAAGGACGTAACCCACAAACTGGTGCTGTAGTTAAAATTGCTGCTAGTAAATCAGCTAAATTTAAACAAAGTTCAACTTTAAAAGCAGCTCTTAACTAATATATAGATTAAATGATAGTAAAGAATGATTAACTTCATTCTTTTCTTTTTGAATTTGGAGGCAATATGAAAAAACTAGTTATTTTAATACTAATTATTTCTTTAATATCAGGATGTCAGAGTAAAAACAATAATTTAAAAAATGATCAAATAAGAAAAATAGATCAGTCAACTGTTTATGCTAGTATAAATGATAGTAATATTTATATAATCGATGTAAGGGAACCAGATGAATATAGCCAATCTCATATAGAAAATGCCTATAATGTACCATATACTTCAATTACTGATATTAGTAAACTAAATATTAATTTAGATTCTAAGATAATAGTTTACTGTCAAAGTGGAAATCGTAGTAGAATGGCCGCTAATAGGTTAATTGAAATGGGATATACAAATGTTTACGATATGGGTGGTATTATATACTGGAATTATGAACTTGTAACTGAATAGTTATGTTATAATAAAATAGGTGGTAATATGCTAAAAACAGCTTTAAAATTGATACAAGAAATAGAGAATAATGGTTACAAAGCTTATATCGTAGGTGGTTTTGTTAGAGATAAAATACTTGGTATTAAATCAAATGATATTGATATTTGTACTAATGCAAGGCCTAGTGATATTAGAAAAATATTTCCCAGCTCTTGTTTATCTAATGAGGATTATGGATCAGTTACTGTAATTATTAAAAATGTTAGGTTTGAAATTACTTCTTTTCGTAGAGAAATTACGTATTTAAATAATCGTAAACCAATTGAGTTTGAATATATTGATGATTTATTAGAGGATTTAAAAAGAAGAGATTTTAAAATTAATACTCTTTGTATGGATAAAGATGGTAATATTATAGACTTATTAGGTGGTAATAATGATATAATTGCTCGTGAAATTAATACTGTTGGAGATAGTTATTTAAAGTTTTCTGAAGATTCATTACGTATCTTAAGAGCAGTAAGATTTGCAACTATTTTAGATTTTAGACTTAGTGATGATGTTAAACAAGCTATCATAAAAACTAAGAAATATTTAAAAAATTTATCATTTGAAAGAAAAAAAGAAGAATTGAACAAAATCTTTGCAAGCATTCACGTAAAATATGGCGTTAAATTATTATTAGCACTAGGCCTTGATAAAGAACTTGATCTTGATAATTTACGTAATATTAAGCATTTTGATGATCTAATGGGTGTATGGGCTCAACTTAATGTTTTAGATATTTACCCATTTTCTAAAAATGAGAAAGAGCTTATTAATGATATAAATAAAGTATTACCTCTTAATAATCTAGAGCCTCTAGTACTATATAAATATGGTTTATATGTAAATAGTATAGCAGCTGATATTAAAGGTATTAATAGAAAATTAGTAACTAAAAAATATAATGAATTACCAATTAAGTGTCGTAGTGATATCTTAATTGACGGTAACAAAATAATGAGTTTACTAGGTACTAAGCCTGGCAAGTATATAAAAGATATAATTAATAATATAGAAAAAGAAATAGTAAATGGTAATTTACCTAATGATGAAAATGATATAAAGAACTATATATTAAAATATTGGAGTACACATAACTAGTGTACTTTTTAACATTTTTTGGTATAATATATGATGTTTAGTGGGGTGATACTATGAAAAGCAGCAAGTTGATAGAAATTTTAAAAAAAGGAAATTTTGTAGTACCGTTATATTTATTTCAATTAAGGGATAAATTTAATATTAAATTTAATGAATTTATTTTCTTAGTATACTTAACTAATTTAGGTGATAAAATTATCTTTAATCCTAACTCTTTAGCAAGTAATTTAAATTTAACTTTGGAAGAAGTATTATCATATATAGATACCCTAACTGAAAAGGGTTATATTACTATTGAGGTTATCAAAAATGATAAAAATGTAATGGAAGAATATATTGTATTAGATTTATTCTATGAAAAATTAACTAATATCATGATTGATGATATAAATAAATCAAAAATTGAAGATGAAAAGAATAGTAATATATTTGAAATTATAGAAAAAGAGTTTGCAAGACCATTAACATCCATCGAATATGAAATAATTAGTGCTTGGTTAGAGGATGGTACTAAAGAAGAATTAATTTTAGAAGCTATAAAAGAAGCCGTTTTTAGTGGTGTATGTAATCTAAGGTATATTGATAAAATTTTGTATGAATGGGGCAAAAAGGGTATAAAAACAGCTAAAGATGTAGAAAAAAATCGTACTGAGTTTAAGGAAAAGCAAGAAAAGAAAGAAAAACTAGAGCTTTTTGATTACGACTGGTTTGATGATGACGATGAATCAAATTAATGATATTAAGTTAATAGAGGATTATTTAGATTCTTTATTTCCTAATCCCAAATGTGAATTAAATTATACTAAAGATTATGAACTTCTAATAGCTGTTATGCTAAGTGCCCAAACTACTGATAAGGGTGTAAACAAAGTAACGGCAATATTATTTAATAAATACGATACACTAGAAAAGCTAAAAGATGCTAAATTAGCTGATATAATTAAAATTATAAAACCAATTGGTACTTATAATCGTAAAGCAACCTATTTATTAGAAATTGCTAATATCTTATATAATGAATATGATGGCAAAGTACCATGTAATCGTAAGCAACTTGAATCAATGCCAGGAGTTGGTAGAAAAGTTGCCAATGTTGTTTTAAGTGAATGGTTTAAGCTACCTAATATAGCTGTTGATACTCATGTTAATCGTGTTAGTAAACGTCTAAAATTGGCAAAAGAAGATGATAGTATCTTAACCGTTGAAGAAAATCTTAAAAAAATTTATGCAAAAGATAACTGGAGTAAAAGACATTTACAAATGGTTTTATTTGGAAGATATGTATGTAAAAGTAATAAACCATTATGTCAAAATTGTAAATTGAGTAATATATGTAATAAAAAAGTAATCGATTAGATTACTTTTTCGTTTTATTATTATTTTTTAATAAATCTCTTATTTCTTCTAAGAGAATAACTTCATCACTTTTAGTCTTTTCAACTTTTTCCTCATCAACTTTTTTCTTTCTCCTAGTTAACAAATTAATTGTCTTTACAAACATAAAAATACAGAAAGCAACAATTAAAAAGTCAATTACATTCTGAATAAAGTTACCATAGCTAATAGTTGCATCTTTAAACTTTAATGTTAAATTGGTAAAATTAATACCACCTAATATTACTCCGATAATAGGCATCAATATATCATTTACTAAAGATGTAACGATTTTACCAAAAGCAGAACCAATAATAACACCAACGGCTAAATCAACAACATTGCCACGAGCAATAAATTCCTTGAATTCACCAATAATTTTTTTCATACATCCTCCTTCAATTTAATTATATCTTGATTAGATAAATAGGACAAGTTCTAACTTTTTTTAATTATCATATATTTTAGTGGTGATAAAATGATACCATTTGTTATTACTTTTCTAGCTGGTTGTAGTACTTTAATAGGTTATTTATTTGTTTATTTTAAAGGTAATCATAAAAATATATTAGTATCATCTCTTTCATTTGCTAGTGGTGTTATGGTTATGATATCAATATCTGATTTATTGCCGTCATCTTTTTCATGTATTAATACTACTTATTATGTAGTTCCAACCTTCTTAATATGTAGTATATTTACAACAGTTGGTGTTTTAATATCTATGATGATTGATAAATATTTACCAGATAATTCATATCAAGATGGTAAATTATTTCGGGTTGGAATGATTTCTATGATAGCAATTATTCTTCATAACATACCAGAAGGAATTGCTACTTTTCTAACATCTAACCATAATTTAAAACTAGGTATTACTTTAGCAATAGCTCTAGCTTTACATAATATACCAGAAGGTATTAGTGTTAGTGTTCCCATTTATTATAGTACTGGTAGCAAAAAAAAGGCCTTTTTTTATACGTTAGTATCTGGTATGAGTGAATTTTTAGGTGCTATCTTTGCCTTTTTATTTTTATCAAAATTTAATAGTGAAATATTTATGGGATGTTTATATGCTATAATTGCTGGTATAATGATGCATATTTCTGTTTATGAATTATTACCAACAAGTCTTAGATATAAAGAAAATAGTAAAACCATTATTTTTTTCCTAGTAGGTGTATTATTTATGTATATTAGTAGCCTATTATTGCATTAAATTATAAAACCCCAATTCAAGTTTAAATTGAATTGGGGTTTTAAAAGTTTTTTTATTGTCTATTTTTACTTGATTAGTTCAAATTGAGAATTTTTTATTCTTCTTCTTGATCAGGATTAGCAGTAGGAGTAGGTGATGGTGTAGGAGTCGGTGTTGGTACTATAATATCACTTGGATCTTTATATACAAATTCATATACAGCAGGATCACTCATATTTTCACTATAATTTTTAAATGTTGTAACAACTTTGTAAGTACCTGAAATATTAGAATTTGCTTCAATTGTATACGAATTATTAGTAGTAAAGTCTAATAATACATCACCATAATATACATTATATCCAAATTCTCCAAAACTTTCATTACCAGTAGGAGTATTTAATTTAGACCAACTGATAGTTATTTTTTTAGTATTTTCATCGTAAGAAACTTTAAGATTGCTAACTGTTTGAAGTTTATCATATTTTGTAGATATTTCAGTAGGTTCATTACCTGTTTTAAAATATTCACAAGTAATTTGATCTTCTGGTGTACTAGCACTAGGTAAAGCAGGAGGCCAACTACCTTTTTCTACACACTTTTGAGTTACTGTAGTAGGTTGTTCAAATGTCTTTCCAGAATTTTTATTAAAGACAACATTTCCTATTGCTCTATATAATTTACCTCTTTCAACACCAGCTGTATTTACACGTAAATGATTAGTACTACTTACATTTTGGTATCCAAGCCACATTGAAACAGCATATTCAGGATCATATCCTACTATCCAAGCATCATTAATAGCATCACTTGATAAATTAAGTTTTTGTTTATCTTCGCTAGTAAAGTTAGTAGTACCAGTTTTAGCAGCTAATGTTACACCATTAATTTTAGCACCACTACTTAGACCACTTTCAACTGCCGTTACTAACATATCACTAATCATGAAGGCTGTTGCTTCACTCATTACTTTAGTTTCTTTTGGTTTAATTGTCTTTATATCATTATTTTCTCTATATATTATTTTATTAACAGTTAAAGGTTCAATATAAGTACCACCATTGGCAAATGCGGCATAAGCTGCAGCCATTTGAAGTACTGTAACACCATCTATCGCACCTATTGAACTTGATTCGTATAACTGTCCATTAACAGTTTCAGGTGTTAAACCTAGGTTGGTAACAAATTCATATATTTTTTTATTTCCTACTTGTTCCTGAACTTTTTGAAATGCCTTTAAAGCAGGAATATTTCTAGATAGTGAAAGAGCTGATCTAATACTTATTTGTCCTAGATACTTACTATCTGAGTTAGTAATTGCTTGACCTGTTGAATATTTCCAAGGTTCATCAACGATTTGTTCATAAGTTGACCAGTTTAAATATTCAATTGCGGGTGCATAATCAAATATTGGTTTAGCAGTAGATCCTATTTGATTTGTCTCTTGTGTTACAAAATTCCAATCACCAGCACTTCTATTATGTCCAGCTCCAACAGCTACTAGTTTTCCAGTTGAAACTTCAATAACAGCTGCACCACTTTGGATAGTATCATTAATCCATTTATATTTATTATTACTATTATATACTTCATCAATTCCAGCTTGTCTTGTACGATCCATGTTAGTATATACTAAAACTGAAGTGTAATATGGGTTAATACCATGTTTAGTTTTTAATTCTTCAACAACAGTATCAATATAACTTTGATATGCTGATGTTTTCTTTTTTCCAGAAAGAAGTGATGTAATAGGGATACTATTAGCCATTTCAGCTTCTTCTGCGGTTATATAAGAATGTCTAACCATTAAATTTAATACAGTACTTCTTCTTTCATAAGCCTTAGCTGGATATTTATATGGATTATAAACAGTAGGGTTATTAAATATTCCAACAAGAAGTGCAGCTTCTGATAAGTTTAAGTCCTTAACACTTTTTCCAAAATAAGTTTGTGAAGCTTGTTCAACACCCCAAGCATTATTACCAAGATCATAATTATTTACATAATATTCAATAATTTCCTCTTTGGTAAAATTTTTCTCTAGTTTAAATACAGCTAAATATATATCAGTAAATTTACGTATTATTCCGTCAATTCCTTCACTTTCATTACCAGTATAAGTATTTTTAATTAATTGCATTGATAAAGTAGAAGCACCACCAGCATCTTTATTTCCTAAAATCTGTCCTATACTTGCCTTAATAAAACGAGGTGCATCAAGACCATTATGTTGAAAGAATCTAGAATCTTCAGTTGCGATTAACGCATCAATAAATACTTCAGGTAAATCATCATAAGTTATATTTTCTCTTAATTGTGAACCAATTCTAGTAATTTCTTCTCCATCTTTATCATATAAAATACTTGCTTCTGATTTATTAAGTTTGCTAACATCAAATTCAGGAGCATTAGTAACTATATATCCAATAAAAACTGAAATACCGATGCAAACTAATATAGCTATCGTAAAAAAGAATATTAATATAAAGTTAATTACTCTTCTTCTTTTCGGCTTCGATTTAGTTTTATCAAGGATTCTAGCTATAAGTAATATAAGGATAATACCAATAGCTATTATAATAGTTAATAGCATTCCAAACTTAAGGTAGCTAATTAAAAGAAGTGCTAATAAGATAATACCAATTATAATAACTGGTTTTTCTATTTTAGTATTTTTTCTACTATTTTTAGGTTTATTATTTTCTTTCACATTTGTTTTTTTGACTGTTTTTGCCATCATAACACCTCCACGTGTTTTTTAATAATTTCTAAATAATCAAGTCTAGGAGCATATTTTTCGTTTATTTCATGTCCCTTTTCTAAAAAATATTCATATGGAATTGATTTCCTACTAGTATTTTCAATGTATTTAAAAAAATCATCCGCAAAAAGTAAGAATGTTTTATTGTATTTTGTAAACCTTACAATTAAAAAACATACTCCACCATTATTTAAGATGTTCTTCAAATGTTTTACTTGATGTTCATGTATATTTTCAAGTGGAAAATAGCTTTCATTATTAGTCTCTTTTGCTTCAAAATCAATATATTTTCCTTTATATAATCCATTATAATCGGTAGTAGAAGGTGCTTCAAAATAAGCTTCCTTGATTGTAATTTTACCTGTTTTATTGGTTTTACTTGGGTAATTTACTTTTAGTATTTTTATTGGGGTCGGTTTTTTATATATAAAAGCTTGCCCTGTATCGACATAATATTGGTTTGACATATTAATGTCATTTTCTAAATTCATACCACGATTATTATGAAATACTTCTTTTTTGTTAAGTATTTCTTTGAGGGGATTAATACCACTATATTCCATATAATCACCTATCCAAACATATTATACTATATTAATCACTTTTTTCAAACTTTTTTATTAGATGATTTTGTAAAAAAAATGGCTAGTTTTGTCGAATTTATGTTTTTTTAATCAGATTATTTTATAATAAAAGCGGTGATATTATGAATTATTTACAAGTAATAGAAATATTAAACAAAATGGATAAAAATATCTTAAAGTCAAAGTTAACTACTTATACATTGGTATCAAATAATTATAAAAATGATATTTAATTTCTAAATATAATTTATTTAAGTCTTTTTATTGAATTATTTTAATTTTTTTGATACAATTACATCAATAATAGGAGGTACACTATGTTTAGACAAGATCAATCTATAAAAACAATCGTTTTTGATGATAATGTAGGATATTATTCTCAAGGAAAATTGGCTCAATGGGCTATGGATAGAAAAAATATTTATGGTGATGTTAAGGTTGTGGTTTGGACTGCTAATGGAAATAATTTTGAATTTGATACTTTAGGATGCAATTCTGAACAAGAAATAATAGATAAAAATCAGGATGTATTTAATAAAATGGGACTACCTAATTTTATAGCAAACAGTGTAGGCAATAAGACATATATAACGATAGATGGTATGGACAAGTCTTACACAATTGATTTTGAAAAATGCGATGACTTAGGAGATTTTGTATCATTAAATCAAAATGTTATAAATGAAATCCCAGAAAAGTATTTAGGCGGTATAATCAATTTTGCAAAGGAAAAAATTAATAATAAAAACGTTAAAGAACCAGAAACTACTTTAGAAAATAATAACTCTGAAGATACTATTTATTTAGAAAAAGAAGATGGCACCATAGAAGAAATTTTAGCAAAAATGATGGAAGAAAAATCAAAAAGTAATAAAGAAGTGGCATATAACCATGAAAATATGAATTTTTCAACTAAAGATTGTAGTAGTTTAGATGATATAATAACCAAATATCAAAAAGAGCTATTTGCAGATATCGAAAATGAAAGAGCAAAAAATTTCAATAATTCAGAATGTCAATTATTAATAAGAAATTTTACAAATAAAGTTGGCAGTATTCCATTAACAGAAGAGGAAAAACAAATAGTACAACAAGAGTATAGTAATGTTTTAAATAAAAAAGTTGATTTTGAAAAACCGCAAGAAGTTAGAAATTGGTTAAATGAAGCTTCTAGATATATTAATGATATTAACTTTAATAGTTATGTCGATGTTGATGCACTTATAAATATTTTAAATAATAATGGCTATACTTCTACTAAAAAAGAAGTAAATGGTCTTGAATCATACCAAGCAAGTACTATATCATATGATGTAGCTGACCTTGAAAAATATCATTTTTTTGCTGGTAATTATTTAGAAAACTATGTTAATAGTGTAAATAATGAATTAGAAAATAATAATCAAGTTGACCTTTACAGCCAAATTGAACTTTATAACCAAGTTGAAGAAACTGATTTATATAATGAGTTAGGAACTTTAAATACTAAAAAGAAAAGATTAATAAATGAAATTAAATATTTAGAACAATATGCACTAGGAAGTTTTGATAGTAATCGTAATATAACACCAACATTTAACGAACGTATTAAAAAAATACAATCTCAAATTAGTGCGTTGGAAGAGGAAAAAAGTAAGTATAATGGTGTTTTAATTGCTACCGATTTAAGTAACTCTAAAGTTATTCTAAACCATTTAGTAGAAAAAGAAAGTGGCAATTTAGTAGAAGCAACAAATGATGCTATACAATTATTTAAAGTAGCAGATGGAATACCATCTACTGAAAACATTATTAAGCTATTAGAAAAAATAGAACAAATTCCTGATACAAATAAAAAAATAAAAGAAGCATTACTAACTTCTACCATTTATTTAAATGAACGTTATTCATTAAACAAAGAACAAGAAGAAAAAGAACAAATATCAGAACGCATAAATAAATTTGATTTTAAAACCGATAAACAAAAGCTAGATGAATATGTATCTAAAATAAATTCTTTAAATTCTGAATACCAAAAAGTAGAACAAGAAAAGAAACAAGCAGAAGAAAAGGTTTCTGAGAAGATAAAAGATAAAAAGGAAAAATTATTTGAAGTTATAAGTAAAATTGATAGCATTGAAGAAAAGATTGCTTTAAAAGAAAGTAAAGCTAACCAAAATAAAGGCAAAAATAATACTGAAAAATTAGGTCAAACTAATTTAGCGATTGAAGAAAATAAGCCAGTTAAAAATAATGAAAGAATTTTTACAGATGAAGAAAGAATTGATAAAGATCATAGCTATTTAAATGCAGATAATGCTAAAAATATGAATCTTTTAAATGATTTTAATAAAGATAAAGGTGCCAATAACGCAGGTAATAAAAATACTGTAAATAACTCAAACAATGCAAATAATGCAAATAATGCTAATAATGTAAATAGTGATAACAATATAAATGGTATTAATATTCCAACACCAAAAGATGATAAATTCAAAAGACCACATCCAATTAAAGCTATTAAAAAGGCTGGAAGCAAACTAAAAGAAAAAATAAGTAACTTTAATTTTAAAGAAAAAATGAAAAAAGCACTAGAATGGTTCTATAAGCATAAAGTTGCAACATTTGTAGTAGGTGCCGTAACATTAGCAGCAGCTGTTGCAATAGGAAATAGTAAAACAGATTCAACTTTTAATAGTAATGTTAGTAGTAGGATTGAATCAGATAGTAAAGAAGATAACAATGAAATAAATATTAAACCAGCAGCTAGTTTAATTAACCAAGGATATGTTGATGAAATACTTAATAATATGACTCCTAATAATAATGTAAATTCTAGTGATTCAAATTCTAATACTGTTAGTGATGATAAACAGTTTGAAGATGCTATAAGCAATTTAAATAATGATATTTTAGCTGGTACTGCAAAAGTATATACTCAAGAAAATAACGCTTTTGATGGAAGTAATTACGTTCAACACGATAATTTATATGCACCATCTTGGCAAAATGCTGAAGTAGGAGCTTTCTATGCTAATGAAAATGGTAATATAACTCAAATTAGTAGGGAAGAAGCTGAAGCAAGATACAATAATGGTGAAGATGTAGTAGCTAAAATGGAAAATGATGGTGTAGGAATTGGTTTTATAAATCTTGATAAGGATAACCAAGAAAACATCGGAATGTCTAAGTAAGGAGATTATTATGGAGAATTTAATAAATAGTATCATAACTTTAGATAATGATGAAAAATATGTTGTTTTAAATCAGGCTATATATCAAGGCAAAAACTATTTCTTTGTTGCCCAAGTAACTAGTGATGAAGAGGATGTACTAGATGAATTTAGGTTATTAGAAGAAACTGAATATAATGGTGAAAAATCACTACAACTAGTTACAGATGCAAATATTATAGATTTACTAACAAAATATTTTAAATAATAATTAAATTATAGAAAGATTAAAAAATAGGTTGTATAATCTATTTTTTTTTTGCTATAATTAAAATGTAATGAAAAAAATAGATAGGTGATATTATGACATACAAAATAACAAGTAGAAGTGAACAAGATACAATCGAACTTGCACAAAATATTGAATCTGAAAAATTTCCTAATATGGTAATTTGTTTACAAGGTGATTTGGGAAGTGGTAAAACAGTTTTTACAAAGGGTTTTGCCTCATCTTTAGGAATAGACGAGGTAGTAACTAGTCCAACTTTTAATATTATAAAAGAATATACAACTGGTGAAATGGATTTATATCACATGGATGTATATCGTTTAGATGGTAAGGTAGACGATTTAGGAATAGAAGATTATTTTAGTAAAAATGGCGTTGTAATTATTGAATGGTCAGATATGATTAAAGATTACTTACCAGAAGAAAGATTAGATATAAAAATTAAAATATCAGAAGAATCAGAAGATACTAGAATTATTTTAATAACACCATATGGAAAACAATATGAAGATTTGTGCGAGGCTGTATTATGAAAGTCCTTTATATAGATACAACAACTAGTTATTTATATACAGGAATTGTGGTTGATGGAAAATTAATAGAAGAAATTCAAACTGATTTTGGTAAAGACTTATCTAGTGTTGCTCTTAAGAAAATCAGTGAAATGTTAGAAAAAAGTAATTTAAAGCCTAACGACATTGACAAAATAATTGTTGTAAACGGTCCAGGATCTTTTACGGGAATTAGAGTCGGTGTAACCATAGCTAAAACGTATGCATATAGTTTAAAAAAAGATATAACTACAATAACTAGCTTGGAAGCAATGGCTGCATCATGTACGGATGATTCATACAAGATTCCTATAATAGATGCAAGACGTGGTTATGTATATGGTGCCATTTTTAATAAAGAAAATGAAATTGTATTAAAGCAACAGTATATAAAATTAGATACTATTAAGTGTGCAGCTGAAAATTTAGTTGACAAGTTTACATATATTAGTAATCAAAATTTTGATGGTATCTTGACAAAAGAATATAAACCAAATATAGAAAATATTGTAAATATGTATAGTAATAAAGAAAATGAAAATCCGCATTCTGTTGATCCAATTTATTTAAAATTGACAGAAGCAGAGGAAAAACAGAAGCTAGAACTTATATGATAGAAAGATTAAACAGAAGTTCTATTTATTTTGATGAACTAGAAAAAATGTTTTCCGATGTATTTACAAAAAGTAAAGTACTTGACGATTTAGAAAATAATAGCTTTACAAATTATTTTACATATATTGTAGATAACAATCCTGTTGCTTTCATTAATTATTACACCATGTATGAGCGATGTGAATTGATAAATATTAATGTAGATAGTAAATACCAAAATATTGGCATAGCTAGTAATTTGTTAAATTTTATGTTTAATGACTGCAAAAATAAAAATATCACAAGTATAACTTTGGAAGTAAATATTAAGAATGCTAAAGCACTACACTTGTATCAAAAATATGGATTTAAACAAATTGGGATTAGAAAAGGTTACTATCATGGAACAGATGGTATATTGATGGAAAAAGAGTTGATGTAAATGGAAAATAAAGATATATACATACTAGGAATAGAAACAAGTTGTGATGAAACAAGTGCTTCAATTGTAAAAAATGGTACAACAGAAATAGCTACAGTAGTTTTAACACAGATTGATATACATAAAGATTTCGGTGGAGTAGTGCCAGAAATCGCCAGCCGTAACCATGTTAAAAATATAACCATGGTAATTGAAGATTGTTTAGAAAAAGCTAACATGACTATTGATGAAATAGATGCTATTGGTGTAACTTATGGTCCAGGTTTAATTGGTTCTCTTTTAATAGGAGTTGAAGCAGCTAAAACATTAGCATATGTTAATAACAAGCCATTAATTCCAGTAAATCACATGTCTGGACATATTTATGCAAATGAGCTTGTACACGAATTAAAATTTCCTTTAATAGCACTTGTAATTAGTGGTGGACACACAGAATTAATTTATATGAAAGATCATTACCAATTTGAGAAAATTGGTGGAACTTTAGATGATGCAGTTGGTGAATGTTATGATAAAATAGCTAGAGTTGTATCAGTCCCATATCCAGGTGGACCAACTATTGATAAATGGGCTCATGAAGGACAAGATACTTATAACTTACCACTACCATTAAATGATAACAGTTATAATTTTAGTTTTAGTGGTTTAAAAAGTGCAGTAATAAATCTAGTTCATAATGAACAACAACGTAATAATGAGATTAGAAAAAAAGATTTAGCTACATCATTTCAAAATACTGTTGTAGAAATTATTACTAAAAAAACATTAAAAGCTTTAAAAGACTATAATGTAAAAAATTTAATTGTTGCTGGCGGAGTTGCAGCTAATAAAGGAATAAGAGAAAAACTATCTGAATTATGTCAAAAAGAAAATATTAATTATTCCTTTCCAGATATAAAATACTGTACTGATAATGCCGCAATGATTGCATCGAGTGCATATCATGCATATTTACTTGGTAAGAGGGCAGATTTAACATTAAATCCTGTTTCTAACCTAGAACTAAGTCAAAAAGAAAACGATTAAGATTTATTAATTCTTAATCGCTTTTTTTTCTATAAAAATAATAATTTCATACATAATGTAAGAAACAATTGCTAATATTACTACGCCAGTAATTACTAGGTTAATATTAAATACTTGTGAACCATACATAATAAGGTAACCAAGTCCTTCTTTAGAAACCAGTAACTCACCCATAATTACACCAATTAAACTCATACTAATATTAACTTTTAGACAATTTATTATCATTTTTTTATTGCAAGGAACAATTAATTTACTAAAAATCTGTCTTCTCTTAGCATTAAATGTTTTCATTAAAGTTATATAGTAATGATCAGTTGAAATAAATCCTTGATAAATATTGATGATGGTAACAAAAGTAGAAATTAAAAGTGCCATAAATATAATTGAATTTGTATCAGCACCAACCCAAATAATGATTAAAGGACCAAGTGCTACTTTTGGAAGTGAATTAAGAACCGTTAAGTAAGGATCTATTATTTTAGCAAGAGTTTTATTCCACCAAAGAATAGATGCAACTAAAAATCCTATAACGGATGCAAGCGTAAAACTAACTAGTGTTTCATAAACAGTTACATATATATGTTTCCATAAATTATTTTGTTCGATTAATGATAAAACTGTTTTTAATACATTACTTGGTGAGCTAGTTAAAAATGTATTAATGATATTGAGTCTAGCAGCTATTTCCCAAATAGATAAAAAAATAATGATTATAGCGAATTGGCTTATTCTTATAAACCATTTCTTTTGTTTAATCTTTTTAAGATATAGTTTATGCTCCTTACTATAAGTTAACATCTAAATCCCTCCAAATCTCATCATAATATGTATTAAACTCAATACATTTTCTATTATTTATAGGAGTAGATTTATTAGTTAACTTAATATCATAAATTTTTTTAACCATTGCTGGTCTTTTTGTTAATACAACGACCCTATCAGATAAAGAAATAGCTTCTGCCAAATCATGAGTAACTAGAATAGCAGTTTTACCCTCATTTTTAATAATTTTATAAACATCATCAGATAGTGCTAAACGTGTCTGATAATCAAGAGCTGAGAATGGTTCATCAAGTAATAGTATATCAGGTTCTATTGCTAGTGTTCTAATTAATGCAACCCTTTGCTTCATGCCACCCGATAAGGAATCAGGATATTTGTTGATAAATTCACCCAAACCATAAGTATTAAGCAATTTAATAACTCTATTTCTTGTTGTATTGTTTAAAGTATGATTTATTTCTAAACCAATTAAACAATTTTCTAAAATAGTTTTCCAAGGAAACAAAGCATCTTTTTGAAGCATATAACCAAGTTTAACATTTTCTTTGTTAAAAGAAATAGTGCCACCTGATTTCTTTTCTAAATTAGATAGGATAGAAAGTAAACTCGTTTTTCCACAACCAGATGGACCGACAATAGAAATAAGTTCCTTATCATAAATATCTAGATTGATATCTCCAATTGCACATACTTCACCATCTATATCATGATAATTTTTTTTTAAGTTTTTAATACTTAAAATTGTTTCCATTATTTAGTCCTTGATATATATTAGATCTTCATATTTTACAGTTGTATCAAGTTCATTAGCGGCTTTCATAATTTCTTGTAAGTGATAAAAAGAATCACTACTAAATTTAGTTGTAGTAGGCCAAGCTTCAATACCACGGTATCTTGCGATAACACCAGCTAAATCATTTAAAGATGTATCTGGGAAAAATGATAATATAGCATTAGCCACTTCTTCATCACTATGATTATTAACATAATCAAGTCCTTTTTGAATAGCTCTTGTGAATTTCTCTATAATTTCAGGATTTTTTTCTATATAGCTACTTCTAGCACTATAAGAAGTATAAGGAACAACACCACCTAATTCTCCAATAGATGCAACAACATAGCCTAATCCTTGCTTTTCTATTTGTAGAGCATTAGGTTCAAATAAAGTAACAAAGTCTCCTTGGCCACCAATAAAAGCTCCACTCATAGCAGCAAAAGCAACACTTGTATCAATATTTAAATCATTAACAGGATCTATTCCATTTTGTCTAAGGGCCCATTCAAATGTCATTTCAGGCATACCACCTTGACGTCCTCCAATTACACTTTTTCCTTTTAGATCATCTAATGTAAAATTATCAAACTTTTGTCTTGATACTAAAAATGAGCCATCTTTTTGAGTAAGTTGTGCAAAAGTTTTTAAATAATCTTTTTCGCCAGCATTATATACATAAGAGGCTGTCTGCTAGAGGATAATATATCTAATAAGAGTATATTTGAAAGTGATAATGAGAAAACGTTCTCTAATACCAAGTCATTTATTTAAAAAGTTATTATTAAAAATAGTAAGTGATATAATTAAAAACACAGTAAAGTTTTAAAACTTTTAAAAATTTATGATACAATATTACCAGAAAAAGATGTTTTATGTTAGATAAAATATTTGACTTTAAACAATTAAAAAAGCATACTAGCATAATAGAATCTGTGCACTAGATGTAGAAATAAGAGTTCTTAATTATGAAGACACAATAATTTTGTATGAAATAAAAAAATATTTTATGATGACAACTAGATAAATAGGAAAGGAATGTAAATAATGCAAAAGCAAGAAAAATTTGGAGAAAATTTTGAAAAATTGATTGAAGATTTTTTTAACTATCTAAAAGAAGAAGAAATTAGTATATATAATGAATTTAGTTTTCAACATGAATTGGGAATATACTTAAGAAATATATATCACAAAAATTATAAAATTGAATTTGAACGCAACGCAAATAAACATCTTCATATTAACTATGATAAGTTAACAGATTCTAATGAAGAGAGAATAAAAGAAGAAATGGATATTTATATATATAATAAAAATGATATTTCAGAAAGATACGCAATTGAATTAAAATATCCACTAAATGGACAGGTTCCAGAGCAAATGTATCAGTTTGCCAAAGATATCAAATTTATGCAATTTTTAAAAAATAAAGGATTTAGTAAAACTTATTGTATAGTTCTAACAGATAATAAAAATTTTTATATGGGTCAACAAAAAGGAAGGGTAGCAGATATTTATAAATATTTCCGCAGTAGTATGGAATCATTAACTGGAAAGATTGAAAAACCAACTGGTAAATATCAAAATAATAGACCATTTATTAATTTGGAAAAAGAATATCACATTATTTGGAATTCTTGTGAAGTTATACAAACAGAGTACAATATTAAAAACCAATCCTTAACTTCTAAGATAAATAAATGTAGATATTTCATAATTAAATGTGAATAAATATAGTAAAAATGTTTTTGAGTAAAAAAATTAAGCTAATATTAAAAATATTAAAGGTATGGTGATTGAAAGTGAGTTTTGATAGTGATTTAATTGTAAAAAAGATCGTGTTAGAACGAGAAAAAATTCCAAGTTTTGAAAAGTATCCATTTAATATTGAATTAGTAAAAAATTTTAATGAATTAAATTTTACTTCCCCAGTCACATTTTTTGTGGGTGAAAATGGAGTTGGTAAATCGACCTTTATAGAAGCAATCGCTATAGCATTAGGATTACCACCAGAGGGAGGCACTGAAAATTTTAAATATAACACAAACAACACTTCATCAAATCTTGCAGATTATTTGAAAGTATTAACCTTTAATAAGGCAAAGACTAAATTCTTTTTAAGGGCAGAGAACTTTTATAATTTTTCTACTGAAGTTCAAAGACTAGTAGAAGAAGATGGATTTTACAGTCTATATAATTCATATGGTGGAAATTTACATAAATGTTCACACGGAGAATCTTTTCTGCAATTAGTTAAGTATAAATTTACAGATCATGGATTATATATTTTAGATGAACCAGAGGCGGCTCTTTCTCCACAAAGACAGTTATCATTGCTTTACTTGATAGATCAATTGGCAAAAGATGGAAGCCAATTTATAATTGCTACTCATTCACCTATTTTAATAAGTTATCGTGATGGAAAAATATTAGACTTAAATAATGACTTTAAAGAGACAAAATATGAAGATACTGAAATATATTCATTATATAAAACTTGCTTAGAAGATTATGAAAATATACAACACAAAATGTTTGATTAAAAATAAGTAGAATTAATTTTCTCTTTCTTTATACGGAAATAAAAACAATAGACAAACTTAAAAAAATGTTTATAATATTTAGAAAAAGGAATTGATACTATGGATATAGACTTAAAAAAAATTAAGAAAAAATATGGCGAAGATTTTGCTCACTTGTGCCGTGATTTGTTTCCAACTTTGCTTGAAACGGAAGGACTATTGTATAGTTTGATAGAAAGTAATTTTTATCCTTCTAAATCTTTATATTTCGATATCGTTGATAACAACTTGGAATCAGATTTTCAAAGTTTTATCAATAATTTGGTCATAACCGAAGAAAAAGTAAAAATTGATACAGGTAAAACGCCACAAGAATTACTAGATGAAGCTGGTTATACCTTATATGAATGTAAAACAGAGCAAGATATTCAAAGTTTTAAAAAATATTTTGCGAAAGGTGAAGAACTTTGTACTTTTAATGGTGGAAGACTAAATAGCTGTTACGTATTTTTTGCTGTTAAGAAAAATGTAGATGATATTAAAAGAAAAGATTTTGTTAATCCTCAAAGACAAGATGAGTATGGAACTTCCGTTATTAGCATTCAATTTACTAAAAATGATCAATCTACTGTATCAATAAAAAACAGATATAATCATAAGGTAACTAACCCTGATGCAACGTTTAGTAATAATTTAGATAATATTGTTTATGGTTTAACTATGAGTTTTAAAAATACTTATAACCTTAATTTTGATGATACCAATAACCAATGGTTTGAAATACCAAAATATGTACGTGCTAGTGATGGTAGAATTTATAAATATAATTATGAAATAGATAATATTTATTATTGTCCTGATAATATAATTATTGATAATTTTGAAGTAAAAAAATATGAAAAAGAAAGATACATAGTATTGGATTATTTTATCTTAGATATTAAATTAAAGAGAATAGAACCGTATAATAAATCTGAATCAGATAGTTTTGTTGATGGACTTGATAACATTGATAAAGTTCAGATTGAAAAGGAAGAAGATAAAAAAAATATATATTTAGATATAGAAGGAAATACTATAGTTATAGTGTTAGATAAAGAAAATAGAATAATAGGCTATCGAAATAATGCTATAACATGCATTGGTAATTATTTTTTATATTATAATGAGGTAGTAAAGAATTTAAGTTTATGGAATGTAAAAAGGGTTGGTCGATGTTTTTTATTTTCAAATGAATGGGGACTAGAATCAATTGATCTGTCATCAGTAGAAGAAGTTTCTGATAATTTCTTATATAGTAATCTCTCTCTTTCTAAAATAGTAATGCCATATTTAGAAAAAGTAGGAAATTGTTTTATGGCAAGTAATAAAATTCTTAATGAGATACGTTTTTCTGAGTTAAAAGAAACTGGCACCAATTTCCTTCACGATAATTTGTCATTAACATGTTTAAACCTTCCAAGTTTAATAAGAGTAGGAAATGGTTTTATAAGCGACAATCCATTAATTAACCAAGTATCTATGCCTAGTTTAGAAAATGTGGGAGATGAATTTCTATCACATAATGATCGTTTAAAAGTCTTAATCTTACCCAAATTAAAAAAAGCTGGTAATCAATTTCTTAGATACAATACAAGTTTGTTAAGTTTGAAATTACCTGAATTAGAGTCAATTGACGAACCATATTTAGAATTTAACAAATATGTGGTTCCTAAAAATGTATTGAATAGTAGTGCGTTTTCATCTGATTTTAAAAGTAAACAAAAGAAATTAGGCACCATAAGTACAAAACAGTATTAAGAATTACACTAAGTTGTAGTTCTTTTTTTTGATAAAAATAATAAACTCAATCAAACATAAATATATGAAAAATTCATAAAATTTTATTAGGTGATGAGATGAAAAAAATCGTTTATTCACAAGATTTAATCTTATCAGAAACACATTTAAATTTAATCCTAGAAAAATTTCTATCAAAAAAGTTATACGAAAATAACTTCATTAGTTTTGATACTTTTGAAAAAATAAAAGAAGAAATTGATAATGAAATATCAGAAATAAGATTAGAGTTTAGAAAATAAACCATAGTTCTAATAAAAATAAAATTACAGGAAGGGAGATTTATATTGACTTTTGATAAATACAAAAAATATAATTTATTAGAAGAAATAAGAAAAGAAATTCTATCAGGTAAATCAATTTATGACTTAAAATTAAGAGCTACATTTTATGCCAGAGTATCTAGTGATAGTGAAGAACAAGCAACATCAGTTGTAAATCAAGTAGATTATTTTACTAATCTAATGAAATCAGTACCTAACTGGACATTTATAACAGGGTATATTGATGAAGGTATTAGTGGTAAAAGTGTAAATAAAAGAGATGCTTTTTTAAAGATGATAGAAGATGCCAAAAATGATAAATTTGATTTAATACTAACAAAAAGTGTACCTAGATTTGCTAGAAATACTTTAGATAGTATCAAATACACCCAAGAATTGTTAAAATATAGTGTCGGTGTCTATTTTTTAAACGATAATATTAATACCTTTTTACCTGATTCAGAATTTCGTTTAACTTTGATGGCAAGCATTGCACAAGATGATTTGAGAAAACTATCAGAAAATGTAAAATTTGGATTAAAACAGTCAATTAAAAGAGGCATAGTTTTGGGAAGCAATAATATTTATGGTTATATAAAAAATAATGGTAGTTTGGAAATAGTAGAAAAAGAATCTATTGTTGTTAAAAAAATGTTTACTTTATATGATAGTTACTTAAGTTTGAAAAAGACTTCTATTGCTTTAGAAAAATTAGGCTATTTTAATCGTAAAGGTAAGCCCTTTGATACAACCACAATTAGAAGAATTTTAATGAATCCTAAATATAAAGGCTACTATTGTGGTAATAAAACAACTGTCCTAGATTATAAGTCAGGTATTACTAAAAAGGTACCAAAAGATAAATGGTTAATTTATAAAGATAATGAAAAAATCCCCCCTATTGTAGAAGAGGGATTATGGAATAGAGTAAATAGTGAACTAGAAAAGAAACAAATAGGATATCAAAATAAACAAAGATTAGTTGTAAGAAGTAATTATGCTTATAGTGGAAAATTGATCTGTAAAGAACACAATATAGCTTATACAAGATCAGGTATTAAAAAGGGCAGAGTCAATGATTACCGTTACTGGTCTTGTAGATTATATAAAAGGGGAATTAAATATTGTAATAGTCCCTTATTAAAAGAAAGTGAACTAGATATCTTATTTAAAAATATTATTGCTAAATTTCTAAAAAACAAAGATAAGATAAAAAGAGAATTACTTGATAGAGTAAAACTTCATAATATTGATATCAATCTTACACAAAAAATAGCTAGTTTAAATAAAAAAATAACGGAATTAGAAGCAAAAAAGGAAAAACTATTAGAATTAGTTACCAATAACTATATAGCTAATCAGGAATTCAGTAAAAAGAATGAAAGTATAAATAGTGAAATAAATGATATAAAAGTGGAATTAAAAAATATGGAATCAAAAGAACTTTATAAAGATAATAGGAAAGAAGAATTAGAAAATATAAAGAAAGAAATAGAAAATCAGTTAAGTGTGAATACTAATTTTACTAGTTTTATGGATTTATTAATAGATAAGGTTTATATATCTAAAATAAGTAATAATCGCAACCTAGTAAAATTAGATATTTTATTGAAGACAGGTATGACCAAGTCCCTAAATTACGACAATAAACAACCGATGCAAAATCAATTAATAGAATTAAAAAATGAGGGAGTAAGTTTTTTTATGAAAGATATTATTTAATATTCCCTTAAACGACCACTACCTAAATACAAGCTTCACTTCCGGAAAAACCAATTTGAACATCACCTGATAAAACAGCAGCTGTAACCTTATCAGCACCAGGCGTTAAAATAAGTTCAACATCAAGTCCTTCTTCTTCAAAGAATCCTTGACTAATGGCAGCATATTGTGGTGCGTAGAAAACAGTATGTGCAACTTCAGCAACTTTAATTTTTTCTAGATTATCCTTCTTATTATCTCCTTTATTTAGATCAAGAATAAATAAAAGAAAAATCATACCGATAATCAAAATACAAATAATTGAATAAATTATCTTTTTCATATATCCTCCTTCACTAGTGTATTATATGAAAAAATAAAATAAGTGTTATTAAAAAAGTGGTTAGCATTTCTTAGTTATTTGATATAATAATGTCAAATGAAATAGTTATTTGAGGAGTAAACTAAAAATGAAAAAATATATAAAAATTATTTTACTAGCAGGTATCATTTTAGGCTTAATATTTTGCAGTTTGATAAAAAGTAATTACCGCACTATATCAGATATTAAAATTACTGAAAACAATGTATCATTATCTATCAAAGAAAATACACTTACTAATACTGGGGCAACTCTAATCTTAAAAAATAATAGTAACACAGATATTAAGTATGGTAATTCCTATGAAATAGAAATAAAACATAATAAAAAATGGTACAAACTAGATGGAAAAATGTATTTTACTTTACCGTTATTTTTTTTAGAACCAAATAAAACGGTAGAATTAGAAGAAAATTGGCAAGATGGGTATAAAAAGCTAAAAAAGGGAACTTATAGAATTATAAAAGAAATTAAAATAGAAAAAGAAAATAATACTTTTGATAGTTTCTATGTAGCGGCTGAATTTACGATTTAATTAGGAATAATATAAATGTTAAGAAAAATTGCGTAACTTCCATCTAAAATTGGTAGAATATAAATACCTAAAATGCTATATTTCTTTAGGAAAGGAGAAAATATATGAATTTAGGAGAAAAAATAGTTAGTTTAAGAAAGAAAAATAATTTATCACAGGAAGAATTAGCAGAGAAGGTAGGGGTAACTAGACAAACTATTTCAAAGTGGGAACTAGAAGAAACAACACCAGATATTAATCAGGCTAAGAAGTTATCTAAACTATTTAATATTAGTTTAGATGAATTAACGAATAATGATATCAGTAATATTTTAGTAGAAAAGGTAAGTAATACGGAAAAACTAGCAGGAATTATCATAAAAATATTAAAAGCACTTGGTATTTTTATATTAGTTTTTATTGGTATTATCATAGCATTAATTATTTTCTTTAGTGTTGGAAACCATCACGAAGATAATACAGTTACTGGTAAAATCTCTGTTAATTGTAGCCTAGATAATGAAGAATATTTATATGAAGTAGAATATAATAAAAACTATCAGATTATTTATGCCGGAGGAGATGCTTGGATTATGAATCATGTAGATGTAGATCACTATGAAGATGCTAATCAAGCAGTAGCTCACATTGAAGATTATTTTAAAGATCATAATGGCTCATGCATTATTTCAGAAGAAGAAAAGTAATACCTAAAAAATAAAAATTTTATCTAAGAAAAAAACATAATTTAATTAAATTTATACCAAAAGGTAAGTAGCTAACATAAAAGTGCATACTTACTTTTTCTTTTTTCTTTTTCTATAATGATAATGTCAAAGAAAAAGCGCTTAAATCTTTGAAAAAAGAAATGGAGGAAATAAAAATGGAAAAGAAAAAAATAGAATTAGAAAAAGGAGAAGTATTTGTTTATGATTTTGGTAGTATAAAACTTTATAACTACAACACTAATGATTTTATGAATGATCAAGTTATCATGTTAGAAAAAAATCAAAAGTTAGTAGTTATTGAATCACCTACCTTTTATGATAATAATCAAGAGCTTGAAAACTATATTAAGTCATTAAATGTTACAGTAGATGGTATTTTGCTTTCTTATCATATGAGTGGTGGAACTTTCTTAGAAAATAGTAAAAGTTATGCTACACACAAGGCTGATGAATATGGTCATGTTGGTGGTGGCAAGGGCTTAATAGATAGTTTTATATCAGCGTTTGGAGAACCATTTGATAAAAATATCCACAAAATAACAGATTATATCGATACCAATAAAATTACTTTAGCAGATATAAAAATGAATATTATTCCAACAAACGATGCTTACGACATTGAAATCCCAGAAATAAATGTTATCTATACACATATGTTAGGTAGTAAATGCCATTCTATTATCGCTGGTGTAGATCACGCAAATAATATGATTGAAACACTAAGAGGTTATATTGAGAAAAATTATAATTTAATCTTAACATCACACTATATTCCAGAAGATATTACGGCTGTAAATGAAAAGATTACTTATATTGAAACTCTATTAAATATAGCTAGTATTTCTAATAATAGTAATGAAATGATTACGAAATTAAAAGAAGAATATCCTGATTATAGTGGAGATAATTATTTAGAAATGACAGCAAACTTCTTTTTTCCTAATAATTAATTACTACTATTAACACTTACTAAAAGGTAAGTACTTACCAAAAATACCATGTAATGCTATAATGAATCTGGGAGTTGATAATATGGCTAAAACTTATACTAGTTGTCCTGTTGAATATACAGCATCTATTATTTCCAATAAGTGGAAAGTTTTAATTTTAAGAGATTTAATTACTGGAACCAAAAGATATAATGAACTGAATAGATCAGTAGTAGGAATATCAGCTAAAGTGTTAACTGAAAATTTAAAAGACTTAGAGCAAGATGGTATTGTAAATAGAAAAGTTTACCCTCAAGTACCACCAAAAGTAGAATATTCACTAACTGCTAAAGGTTTAGAATTAAAAGATGTAATAGACAAGATGAAAGAATTTGGTATGAAATATAAGGACAAGTAAGATGAAAGAAAAACTATTAGTAAAAATAATTAAATATTTAATAGAAGAAGAAAATTATAATATCAAAATACCAAATTCTTATCATGAATTAAAAAATTTATATAAGACACTTGTGAATATAAGACTACCAAAGCAAGTAAGTGAAGAAATTTTAAAGTTAGAAGATGCATATTTAAAATTAGAATTAAATGATAAAGAAGTAACTGATGCCAATGATTTAAAAGAAATAGATAAAAATATAATTTTGTGGCGTGGTGATATTACGACTTTAAAATGTGATGTGATTGTGAATGCAGGAAATCACGATGGACTGGGTTGTTTTAATCCTAATCATAAATGTATTGATAACATAATCCACACGAATGCCGGTATGAGATTAAGACTTGAATGTAATGATATTTTAAAAGGTAACAAAATAAAAAATGGCGAATTTATAGTATGTAGTGCTTATAATTTACCATCTAAAAAAGTAATCACAACAGTAGGACCTCAAGTTTTAGGAAGTATTACGAAAGAAAATGAAATAGACTTATCAAACTGTTATAAAAATACTTTAGAGTATGCTATTAAAAATAACTATAAACAAATAGCATTTCCTAGTATCTCAACAGGATTATTTTCTTACCCAATAGGAAAAGCTAAATTTATTGCTTATAATTCTGTAAAAGAAGTATTAAGTAAATATAATACCAATATAAAAGTGATTTTTAATGTCTATAGTGAGGAAGATTTACATGAATACAAAGAATTATTTGAAGATAAAAAAATTAATTGATAATAGTGATGCCATTCTAATTGGTGCTGGAGCTGGACTATCTTCATCAGCTGGAATAGACTATTCAGAAGAAAGCTTTAAAAAGAACTTTAAAGAATTAGTAGATGCTTACGGTATGACAGATATGTACTCATCTAGTTTTTATAAGTTTAAAACAGAAGAAGAAAGGTGGAGTTATTGGGCAAAACACATTAATTATTCTTTCATATCTAGAAAACCATTAAAAGCTTACCTTGACTTATTCAAAATAGTGGAAACCAAAAATTATTTTGTCATTACGACAAATGTAGATGGACAGTTTTTAAAATCAGGGTTTGCTAAGGAAAAAGTATTTGAAGTCCAAGGAAGTTATAGTAAAATACAGTGCTCTATTCCATGTCATAACAAATTATATGATGATACAAAGTTAGTAAAACAAATGTTATTATCAAAAGATAACTTAAAAGTAGACACTAATTTAGTTCCATATTGTCCAATATGTCATGAAAAAATGGAAATTAATATCAGGAAAGATGATTCCTTTGTAGAAGATAGTAACTGGCATCAACTAAATAATGCCTATGAAAACTTTATAAATAGTAATATTGGTAAGAAATTAGTATTAATAGAATTAGGAGTAGGCTTTAATACACCAGGTATCATAAGATTTCCCTTTGAAAGACTAGCTTACGAATATGAAAATATTACTTTAATAAGAGTAAATGATAGATATACCGATGTAAACTATGGACTTGAAGATAATATAAATGTTATTACTATGAAAGAAGACTGTGCTACTTTTATTCAAAATATTTTAAAGTATTGACAGGATAAACACATGAATTTTAAAACTTATGTATTTATCTCAGATAATAAAAATATTTATATTGATTATTAAAAATAAATGAAGTAATTTATGAAGTTTGTTTTTAAGCCAAATAATAAAGAATATTTTAAAAAAATAATAGTTGTTAAAATTCTATTTGATTAATGAAATTTTTTTGAAACTCAAGCTCTATTTCCTGTTAAAAAAATTCAATTATTATAAAATTAATATGGAAGGAGAGAATCATGAATCAACAAAAAATAGGAAAATTTATTTTCAAATTAAGAAAAGAAAAAGGTTTAACACAAGCAGAATTAGCAGAAAAATTAGGTGTAACTGATCGTTCGGTATCAAATTGGGAAAATGGTAAGTGCATGCCTGATTTATCATTATTTATTCCAATATCTAAAGAATTTGGTATTACTATAAATGACTTAATGAGTGGGGAAATTATTGATAAGAAAAATTATCAAGAAAAAATGGAATATAACTTTTTTAATACTTTTATTACATTGAAAAAAGAAATAAATAAACATTTAAAAAAAATAGTGATAATAGACATAGCCTTATTGCTTGGCATTGCTTTTGGTATTGTTTCATTTTTATTAATTAATGAATATAAACAAAAACCAATATATTTAAATTATAATAAGATTGACTTTAAAATATGTGATTATAATGATGAGTATTATAAAGTTAATATAAAAACTAATTTTGATGATTTAGGAATTCATATTAATCAACTAAAAGATTATGCTAATAAAACATTAACCATAAAAGCATACAGAACTAAAGAGGAAAATAAGAATAAAGATTTATTAAATGACTATGGTTTTAATAATCAATTACTGGAAAAAAGCATTAAAAAGATATATTATGGTTCTAGATTAATTTGGACAAATTCCTCAAAAATTGATAAATGTAAGTAATTATAAAACTGAAATAATATTTTTATTGATGATACCTTATGGTATCTTTTTTCTATCTAAATTTGATATGATAAACATCTACTTTTTAACTAAAGAAATTTGTGATTTATTTTGTAGGTTGATATCTAATTAATAAAAAAACAAGTATTAAAACTTGTTAATAATTATTAATAGCATTTGCACCTTTTTTATTTCAATAGTAAGCAACAATATTAATTAATATTTTTATTTCTATAATTTTGTAATTCAACATTTATTATATTGATATATACTTCATCTTGTTTATCACTACTTATTTTACTTACTAAGTTAACCAGTGATAAAAATCTTTCATTATTATGTAATGATTCATAATAATTATTTAACTGTTCCAATGATGCTTTATAGACTAATAGCGATGTTCCTGCTATTAATTCTGATACCATACCTCCAATAGCAGGAATTGATGTTACTAATAATGATATCTTGAAAATTACAGATAAAATAATAGAAGTTAGTATCAATAAAAAGCCTAATATACACATAGAAACTGCTAATGAAAAGGCTTTTTTTGATTGCATTTTGCTTATAACATAATAGTCCCTTATCTCTTTCATGTTCTCTAACATTAATTCTAATATATCAGTATTTTTTTCATCATTTTTATTTTTAATGACTAATGAAGAATTAATAATTTTATTTCGCAAATCGTCAACATATTTTTCACCGTCAAAATCATCTTCCTCAAAAAAAATATTTAATACTTTCTCATAAGCACTTGGATTAACTTTTCTTAACACTAATAATATAATAAATAGTAAAACCAATAAGCCTAAAAGTATAACTGAAATCAAGAATAGTTCATTACTATTAAAAATACTATAATCAAAAATAGATACAATTATGGTAGTAATTATACCAAGTATTAGATATAAACAAATTTTTTCAACTTTCATTTTTTACCTCCACCAATAACATTTATTATTATGTTAATATCCAAATGCCTAAAATAAAAATCAATAAGCATACTATACCTACTATAACCGATAAAATCACATTACTAGCAAACCCATTAATTGATGCATTATAAGATTGATGCTTCTCGTTTTCTTGTTTTTCTAACATGTGTTTTGAATAAATAGTAGGTTCAGTTTGCTGTACAATGTTAGAAACTTCTATTGTGTATTGATGGCTAATATTAGTAATACTTAGAACATTATTATTTTCAGAGAATGCTTGATAACCATTATTTACTTCTTTTAACTCGTCAAGATCAAAATGCTTTTTTACCTCAGAATTGATAATAGGACTACATTGTGCATAATCTACTATTAATGGATTTAGAATATGCTCACGAAAATCATCATCATAAGCAAATACTTTCTTTGAAATAATGCTTACTTCAGTTTTATTTACTTTTTCTACTATGTGTTCACACATAGGGTTTTTATTATTTATTACTCTAAAATGTGAATAAATCATCTCACCATAATCTTTTTCTTCTAAATAAACTTTTTTCAAAAATTCTCTATATTCTTCAAAATCTTGTTCACATTGATCAAAAATATCTTGTTGCTTAGTAACATTTTCTGTTTGTTCCTTTTCTTTTTTTTGCTCATTAATACCATCATTTATTTTGCTATCTAGTTTAGGTATATATGTATCTTTTAGTAACTGGAATTTTTCAATATTTTCAATCAAACCAACATAGTTATTTGGATTTATACCCACTTGTTTTAAAAGTGATGGTGTTACTAGCATATTTTCATATATATTAAATGCATTTTTTAATTTTTCTATATCAAAGTTAGTACTACTTATTTCATGCTTACATTTTTCATTAAAACAATCTAATAAAGTAGATTGAATCTCACTTAACGCATTGGTTTGAAAATTATCATAATGTTGGTGTGCTAAATAATTACATTCTATTAGGGAAAATAAATAAGAAGCCTCATTATTACTTATTCCAAATTGTGTTAATTGTTGTTTTATGCTATCAATACCTGTTGCTTTAAAATAGGAACGTATCATTTCTTCATTTCCAATTATACAAATTAACTGATTAACTAGGTATGCTTCCATGTAATAGCCAGAATCCATTTCACGTGTATCAGTAATTCCACACTTCGCTATTACCTCCGTCATTCCTTCATTGAGTCCTGTATGCCTATCATTAGTAGAATCAAAACCACTATGCAATATTCCTGTTTCTGGGTCAAAATTGCTAGAAGCCATATGTGACATTTCGTGAAGTAGAGTACATAAGTACTCCTTTGCAAAATATTCCTGTGGGTTATCATGATTTTGAGCTTCTTTATATTCTAAAGAAATAAAACTATCATTTATGGTAATAGCATTAGTATCAGCACTATAATATGCTACTGTATGTACTGTACGATCCTGTTGCGGTTCATCGACTGGCAAATTATGAATGGCATCTAAGTTTTGATTAACCTTTAATGTTTGCAAATTTCTATAAAAATTTTCACGACAATCTTCTGGAATAATCTGTTCTAACCATTTTAAGAGTCCGATAATATTTAAATCTAAATCTAAATCTAAATTATCGTTACTCAAAATAACTTGACTTAGTCTCAGACTTTTACAAATTGGTCTGTTATCATATGTAAATAATTTGTCTATAATTTTTTGATCTTCTTCGTTTAACGGTAAAAGCTGATTTTTCTCTTCTTTTAATATTTCTATTTTTTCATTTTTACAAACAAAAACAAATTTAACTCCACTAATTATAAAATAACATTTTTTCATAAAAACACCTGCTAACATTTTAAAATAAAAGTTATAATTCACAACTATATTGTTTATCAATGATTGAATCAAACTTTCAGTACTATATCATCATAAATTTATCTTACCATAAATTTTTATATTGTGCATAGTTTTGTATTTAATTTTCATATAAACAAAATAATAAATAACACAGTAAGAGTAAAATAATCTCAAACAATGATTGCATAGATTATTGTTGCTTAATTTAAAACATATATTGATAATATTTATAAATACAAATACAGAACTAAAGAGGAAAATAAGAATAAAGATTTATTAAATGATTATGGTTATAATAATCAATTACTGGAAAAAAGCATTGAAAAGATATATTATGATTCTAAGATAATTTGGAATAATTCAATAAAAGTTCCTAAATGTGAATAAATATATTTATTTATTTATATCTCTAAAGATACTACTTACTTGGTATCCTTTTATATTTTAAATATATTATAATATAAAAAATGAAACTTTTTAAAAATAATAACGACTTGGATATTGAGGTGAATAAAATGACTAGTTTAAAAGCCTTAAACATATTTGATGAATATTATTATGAAACATATAATGATATTTCTAAGTATGTAGTATGTAACTGCAATAATATTGAAGATGTAAAAGATATTATCCAAAGTATTTATTTAGAGGTTTATAAAAAAGTATTAAAAGAATCACAAGTCAATAACTATCACGTCTATATTATGGGAATAGCTAAACATAAGGTAAAAGATTATTACCGCTTTAAATACAAAACTAAAATAACTAATTTGTTTAATAATGATGGCAAAAATATAATTGATAGCATTTCTAGTAACATTAATATTGAAGAAAGTTTATTAGAAAAAGAAAATATAGAAAAAATATGGAAATATTTAAAAAGGAAAAAGGTAATTATATCTAAGATATTTTATCTATATTACTACACAGGATATTCTATAAAAGAAATCTCAAAAGAATTAGAAATATCAGAATCAAATATTAAAAATTATCTATACCGTACATTGAAAGAACTTAAATTATTTTTAGAGGAGAATGATTGAATGTCAAATAAAAAAGTAATCAGGGAAGCATTTGATAGAGAGTTTGGTGCTAATATAGTTCATAGTGAAATAGTATCTAAAATAAAAAGAAAAGAAAATCATCAAATTATGAAATTGATATTAACTTTAACTAGCACTGTTTTGATATCTGCATTATTAGTAATACTATTATTAGGCAATAATAGTATTTCACAAAAATATAATGAAACTAAAGTATATGATGTTATTAAAATAAATAAACTTAACTCAGATGATGCAAAAATTAGTTTAAATGATGTTGATGGAAGAATGGATGATAAAAATAGTGAGGAGATATTATTAAAATATCCATTTATAAATCAATTAAAAATACCTAAAGATATGCTTCAAAATGTAAAAATATCAGAAGTTTATGCAAGCAACAATAAAGCTAGTTATTTATATAATGAATTAATAGGTTATTATACTAGCTATTTAAAAGAAGATGATACAGATCAACAAAATAATAGATTAGTAAATATTTTCTTTTCTAAAACAAATAAAAAGATGGCTAGATGTTTTCCTATAAATGAAGAAAATTTAGAAAAGTCATCTATTAATAATAATGAAATAATAATTATTGATGAAAATTATGGATATATAGTACTGTTTAAATATAACGATATTTATTTCGATATTGAAGTAAAAAATATAAACATTGATGAACTATTAGACATAGTAAAATCAATCATGCTATAATTTAATTATGATAAAACTATATATTTATTAGAAAGGAAATATCATGAAAAAGAATAAAAAAATAACTATTATATTTATAATATTCATTATAGTAATTTTATTTATCCCTAAAAAAACTATGCTTTGGGACGGTAGAACAGTTAAGTATAAATCTTTAATCTATGAAATCACAAAATATCATAGATTAGATAATAATTATAAAAGTGGTTATAATAATGGTTTAAAAATAAAATTATTTGGTATTACTGTCTATAATAATTTTAAAGAAAGTACTAATGAAGAAATAAATGGTGAAAGCCTAAATACTTTTTATAATGATTCATTAACTAAAAATTATACCAACATAGAAAAATTACGTAGTGATTATGAAGTTGAACAGGCAATAAAAGATAATGCTGTAGTAGTTACTAACACAATCGCTAACTCTGAATTACTAAATGATTTCATAACAAGTATAAATACTAAAAGAAGAGCTTTTCTAAGGTTGGTACAAACAACAGTAGAAGGTGATTTAATTATTACAGATATTAAATACGAAATAGATAAGGTAATAGTTATTACAGATAATACAAGAGATAAATTTTCAAGTGAAGAAAATAGAAAAATAACTTTGGAAACATATAAAAATATCGAAGAAGTATTGGATTTAGATAAGGATCCTGTCATTAGTAGTTTAATAGTATATAATGATAATAAAGAAGATAGTAGAGTATTATTAACCAGAAATAGAGTGATAAATTAGTAAGAAAACCAAGAATGAATCATGTCAATTTATAAATACAAATGTATATTGTATATTTTAGTCTTTTGCATTATAATATAGCGCATATTGAAAGGGGAAAAATAAAATGTTGATAAAAAGAAATGAGTCTCTTGCACAAGAATTTATTTCTAAATATGGTAATTATGGAATCGAAAGCCGTGAAGAAATAAAATCTTATATTGCCGCACTACAAAAATATGGTAAAGAGTGCGCAGCAAAAGGGATTATTCCATCATTAGAAGAATTTGAAGAAATATATCCTAACAATCCTTTCGATTTTACAAAAAGATTAAATGATCCACTAGAAAATGAGATCATTGAAGCACTAAATGGATATACACAAGAAATGTTACTTTTAATAAGAGAACTTTCATCTAATCCCAATCTTAATCGCTTAATTGATAATCAAATTACTAAAAATAATAATAGCATATTAATACTAACCGATTATATGAAGTCTGGTTTGATTTTTAAAATATTAAACGAAATGAATGAACCTGAAAAATCAAGATTATTACAATTAAGAGAAAGTGAAGAAGATATTAAAAAAATAGAAAAATTACCTTCTGAATTAAGAACGTTGATAATGAAAAGTTTTTATGATGATCTATCGACTGATAAAGATTATTTTTGCATAGAACATGGCTTAAATAGTGAAGAAGAGTTTTTAGTTTATTTAAAGGCTACTCAAAATCAACAAATACTAGAATTGGCTGCTGATATCAGACAAGATGTATCTGATGACCAAACAGGTTTTTTTACGTTGGTAGCAGATGCTGTTGATGAGATGGCCCATAAAGCACTATATAAAAGCATTTTTATTATTCCACCAGATAAAGATTAAAAAGAAAAATAATCACGATTTTAAATACATAGATTTGGTAATTTTATATAATTGGTAATAAAAACATAAAAGAGGTATCTAGCTTACTTAGTTAGGTGCTTTTTTTCACCAAAAATTCACACTAATTCCATATTTATTTCAATATACTAAACTAGAATGTTTAGTGAAAGGAGAAAAATATGTATGAAAATATTTTTAAAAGAGTAGAACAGAAATATCTTTTAACAGAACAACAGTACAAATTACTCTTTAAAAAAATAAACAAATATCTAAAAGAAGATAAATACTTTAAAAGTACTATCTGTAATATATACTTTGATACTATTAATAACGATTTAATCATTAACTCACTAGAAAAACCAATATTTAAAGAAAAAATACGCCTTAGGAGTTATCAAGTACCAAGTATTAATGATGATGTTTTCCTAGAAATAAAAGAAAAATATAAAGGAGTAGTAGGTAAAAGAAGAATAAAACTTAAACTAAAAGACTTTTATAATTATTTAAAAACCAATAACTATGACAGAAATAGTCAAATCATGAATGAAATAAACTATTATTTTAAATATTATAACTTAAAACCAGCTATTTATATTGCTTATGATCGCATGAGCTATTGTGGAAAAGAAGATAAAAATCTAAGAATTACTTTTGATACTAATCTAAGAAGTAGAAATAGTGATTTAAAACTAGAATTAGGAGATGCTGGTAAATGTTATTTTAAAGATAAAAAATACATAATGGAAATAAAAACATTAGGCGCTATGCCATTATGGCTAGTAAGAAGTCTTTCTGAATTAAAAATTTATCCAACTTCATTTTCAAAATATGGAAGTATCTATCAGAAAGAGTTAAAAGAAAGGAATGATTATATATATGCTTAATAGCATTTTTTCAAATTCAACTTCATCAATAGAAATTCAATCAATTTTATTATGTTCACTAACATCTATAATTTTAGGTTTAATTATTGCTTTAACACATAAACAAACTTCAAAATATAATAAAAACTTTTTAGTAACAGTAACGACTTTACCACTATTAGTACAAACAATTATCATAATGGTCAATGGTAATTTAGGAACATCGGTAGCTATTATGGGAGCTTTTAGTTTAGTAAGATTTAGAAGCTTACCAGGAACAAGTAAAGAGATACTAAGCGTTTTCTTTGCTATGACAGTAGGACTTGCAACAGGTATGGGACACTTACTTTTTGCCTTAATAATAACTATAATAGGTTGCTTAACACTATTTGTATTATCTAAAACAAAATTATTTGATACACCAAAACAAGAAAAAATTCTAAAAATCACAATACCAGAGAATTTAGATTATACAGAAGTATTTGATGATATTTTTGAAAACTACACACAAAAAGTAGAATTAGAACAAGTAAAAACAACCAATATGGGAAGTATGTTTGATTTAAGTTATCGTATCATTTTAAATGAAAATGTAAATGAAAAACAATTTCTAGATGATTTAAGAGTAAAAAATGGTAATTTAAAAGTAATGATTTCACATCCATTAGAAGATAATAATTTATAAAGAGGACTATATGAAAAGAAAAAAAGATTTAATAATCTACATATTTATAATTATTATAATTGTTTTGGTATCTAGCTATCTTATACTTCAAAATAAAAATAAAAAAGAAACAGTTAATTCAACTAGTGATATAGATACAACAGTTGATATAGATAATGATTATGAATCTATTAGTTGGGATAATTATCAAAATAGTGATATTACTCTAACTAATAGTATGACTATAACTAGTGGTGGTATTTATACTTTAACAGGTACTATTAGTGACGGCATGATTACAATAGATACAAAAGACTACGTAAAACTTATATTAAATAATGTTAGTATAACTAATTCTAATGGTCCAGCTATCTACGTTAAAAATGCTAAAACGGTATTAATTTATTTGAATGAAGGTACTGTTAATTATCTAGAAGATTCTTCTACTTACTCTAGTGATTATGCTGATATTGATGCAACACTATACAGTAAAGATGATTTAATTTTTGATGGTACCGGAACCTTAAGTGTAAAATCTAATTATAAAGATGCTATAACGTCAAAAGACGATTTAAAAATAATTAATGGTACTTACATTATTAATTCAGAAGATGACGGTATTAAAGGAAAAGATTCAGTATATATTGTAGATGGTAAATTTTCTATAACATCAAAAGGTGATGGTATCAAATCAACTAATGAAACTAACACAAGTAAAGGTTATATCTTAATAGAAAATGGAGATTTTAATATAAATGCTACCTTAGATGGTATCCAAGCAGAAACTAAATTACTTATTAAGAATGGAAGTTATAATATAATAACTGGGAATGGAAGTACCAATAATAGTAAAAAAGATACTTGGGGAAATTGGGGCAGTAAAACAAATACTGATAGTAAAAGTGCTAAAGGTTTAAAAGCAGGATTAAGTATCGTAATTGAAGATGGAAATTTTACTTTAAACACATCAGATGATTCAATCCATTCTAATTCTTATATTGGTATCAAAGGTGGAGAATATCAAATTTCATCAGGTGATGATGGGATACATGCTGATACTTCAATTATTATAGATGATGGCTTAATTAATATAACAGAAAGTTATGAAGGAATAGAAGCTGCTAAAATCACTATAAATAACGGTACAATAAAAGTTGTATCAAGTGATGACGGTATCAACGTAGCAGGTGGAAGCGATTCTTCAAGTATGAATAGACCTGGTGCCAATAACTATACTAATAATACTGATAACATTTTAACTATAAATGATGGTAATATCTATGTTAATGCAAGTGGTGACGGTATTGATATAAACGGAAGTGGTTATATTTATGGTGGTACTATTATAGTAGATGGACCAACTAGTAATGGTGATGGTGCGCTTGATTACGATAATGAACTAATTGTAAGTGGTGGAACATTAATAGCAGCAGGATCAAGTGGAATGGCTCAATCAATTAGCTCAAGTTCAACTAGGTACGGTGTATTAATTAACTTTAATAATACTTATAGTGCTTTAACAGAAGTAGCAATATTAGATAAAGATGGAAATACGGTTATTTCATATGCACCAAATAAAAGTTATTCATCAATCGTTTTCTCAACTGATAAATTCGTAAAATCAGAAACATATACAATAAAAGTTGATGGTACTACATATACAAACTTCACTATTTCATCAACTTCAACCACTGTTGGTAATAGCATGATGAATGGAAATGGTGGTGCTAACCATGGCGGTGGTAGAAGATAGAATATGTAAAAATATGTAAATAAGTTTAATTAGTTATCAAATTTATCATTTATTATAGTATAATAAAACTAAATAAAGTAGATAATAAAAGAGAAAGGATGATAACATGGAAGAAAAGAAAATAGTAGAAGAACAAAAAGAATCAACACTAGAAAATGATAAAGGTTTTTCTATAATGTATAATCTTACAATGGTAAGTGCTGTTGCTACTGTTGCAATGTTTGTAATAGGAACAGCCTTATACTTAACAGTTGTTGGATAATATCATCCACTAGAATCAGTTTTAGCTGATTCTTTTTTTCTTTTAATTTGTTTAAAATTCTCTGTTTTCAAAGAAATAAATATGTGCTAAAATAATTGATGGAAAAAGGTGATATTATGTTTTTTTTGATAGATAGTTTATATGCAAGTAGTACTGATAACAAAGAAATCTTAAAGAATTTCTCTCTAACAATAAATGAAGGTGAAGTTCATGCCATAATGGGACCTAATGGTACTGGTAAAAGTACCTTATCAAAAGTAATTATGGGAAGTAAAGATTACGTAGTTACTAAAGGTGATATTTTAGTAAATAATGAAAGTATATTAAAACTAAATACTACTGAAAGAAGTAGAAAAGGAATATTTTTAGCTATGCAGTCACCTATTAGTATAGATGGTGTTACAAATAGTGAATTTTTAAGAGTAGCCTTATCAAGTAAATTAGATAAACAAGTCTCAATATATGAATTTATAAAACAAATGGAAAAAGCAATGAGTGATTTAAAAATGGATCCTAATATGATGCATAGATCAATAAATCAAGATTTTTCTGGTGGCGAAAGAAAGAAAAATGAAATATTGCAGATGAAAATATTAAAACCAAATTTAATAATTTTAGATGAACTTGATTCAGGACTTGATGTTGATAGCCTTAAAATAGCTTGTGATAATATTAATGATTATCTAAAAGAAAATCCTCATGCTTCAGTATTAATCATTACTCATTATACAAGAATCCTTGACTATATTAAGCCAAATTATGTTCACATCATGAAAGATGGCAAAATAGTAAAAACAGGTGATTTTATGCTAGCTAAGGAAATAGAAGAAAAAGGATTTAGTTGTGTGAATGAAATAATTAGGGGGTAAAACTAATGAATAAAATATTAGTGGAGAGTGATAATACTGTTTTAAACAAAGAAAAGTATGAATTTACAAAAGATGATACACTATATTTAGATGTTTCACCATCTTTAAAAAAAGTAGATCTTGTAGTACTAGAAAATGTTAAAATGGTAATTAATTTGCTCGGAAAAACTGTTAATACTTGCATAAACATACATATACATAAAAATGCAAGTTTAACTCTTAATTATTTATTATTAGATTCTAACAGTAATGTTAAAATAGACTTAGATGAAGAAAAATCTGAGTTTATCCTTAATTACAGTGTCTTAAGTAATGTAAATAGTCATAACCAAATTATAGTAAACCACAATGCATCTAAAACAACAGCAGTACTTAAAAATCATGCCTTTAGTAAAAATTGTGCTAATATAATACTTGATGTATCAGCATATATTGGTAAAAAAATGAGTAAATGTATAAGTAAACAAGATAATCAAATTATAGAAAATGAAAATAGTTTATCGCAAATTAATCCTAATTTATATATTGAAAACTATGATATAGATGCAAGTCATGCAGCATATGTAGGTGAATTTAAGGAAGCTGAATTATTTTACTTAATGAGTAGGGGATTAACCGAAGAATCTAGTAAATTATTACTATTAAAATCATTTTTAATAGGTGGTTTCAACTTAGATGAAAATAAACAAGAAGAATATTATCAGGAGGTTATAAAATATCTTAACAAGGAGGTGTAATAATGCATAGAGAGGATTTCCCTATTTTAAAACAAGACCTTATTTATTTTGATAACGGTGCAACAACATTAAAACCTCAAGTAGTCGTTGATAGTATAGTTGATTACTACACAAATTATACTGCTAATGCTCATAGAGGTGATTATGATAATAGCTTAAAAGTAGATATCAAATATGAAGAAGTAAGAACTAAAGTAAAAAATTTAATTAACTGTAATACCGAAAAAGAAGTAGTTTTTACAAGTGGTGCAACTGATTCTTTAAATAAAATAGTCTTTGGGTATATGAAATATAATCTTACTGCTGGTGATGAAGTATTAATTACTAAAGCTGAACATGCATCTAATGTCTTACCATGGTTGGAATTAGAAAAACAAATGGGTATAAAAGTTAAATATATTCCTCTTGAAAATCATTTAGTAACACTAGAAAATGTTATCAATAGTATTACTGATAAAACAAGAGTTATTTCAATAGCGCATGTTACTAATGTTTTAGGTGATACAAGACCAGTTGAAGAAATTGGCAAGTTATGTCAAGAAAAAAATATTATATTTGTAGTTGATGGTGCTCAAAGTGTTCCTCACATGAGGGTAGATGTAAAAAAATTAAATATTGATTTTCTTGCTTTCTCAGCTCACAAAATGTTAGGACCTACTGGCGTTGGGGTTTTATATGGCAAGCTTGATTTATTAGAAAATATGAAGCCAACTTCTGTTGGTGGTGGCATGAATGCAACTTTTTCATCTGATGGCGAATTTGAATATAAAGATTTACCATCAAGACTAGAAGCAGGTACTCCCAATATTGCTGGTGTAATCGGAATGGGTGCTGCTATTGATTATCTAGAAAGTATTGGAATTGATAATATTACGAATCATGAAAGACATCTGAAAAAATACTTTTTAGATAAAATTTCAAACATGAAAGAAATAATTGTATATAATAAGGATATTGAAGGAAGCTTGATTGCTTTTAATATAGATGGTATTTTTAGTCAAGATACTGCTGTTTATTTAAATCATTACCATATATGTGTAAGGGCAGGTAATCATTGTGCTAAAATATTAAAAGAAGATTTACTTGTTAAAAATACCTGTCGTATAAGTTTTTATCTATATAATAATGAAGAAGAAATAGATAAATTAGTAGAAGTATTAAAAAATTCAAAAGAAATATTTAAAGTTATTTTATAGAAGTAAGGATAGTGAAAAAATGGATCCAGTATTAAAAAGAGAAATTATGATAGATAATTATGAAAATCCTATGAATAAAAAGTTAGTTGATGATGATAGTTATATTAAGATAAACACAAATAATGAAAGTTGTATTGATAATTTAGACATCATGTATAAGATTGAAGATGGAAAATTAGTTGATATATGTTTTGATGGAGAGGCTTGTGCTATATCAACTAGTGCTACTAGTATAATGATTAAATCTTTAATTGGAAAAACAAAAGAAGAAATTTTAAAAATATTAGAAAACTATGAAAATATGATTAATGAGAAAGAGTATGATAGTAGTGTTTTAGGAGAGTTAAATGTATATAACGAAATATATAGACAACCAAACCGTAAAAAATGTGCTCTTCTTCCCTTTGAATCATTAAAAAAGATAATAGATAAAATATAGTTAGGAGCTAATTATGGAGAATGTTAATATCTTAAATCAAGGATTATTGAATCAAAAAGAAAAACTTAGTGATTATGAATTTTTGAGATTATTTTTTGCGTGTTTATATACTAAAAATAAACCATATTTTGATGCTAGTACTTTAAAATATGATCTATATCCATTTAAAGAAATGGATGAATATAAAGACTTACTCCAAGATATTAGTGTTTTGCACGAAGAAAAAGGCAATTGCCTAGATATAGAAGCTACTTTAAAAAAGATGACTATTTTGGGACTAATAAATGTACAGGATAATATTAATAGTCATAAGTCAATGGTATTAATGGATGATATATATTCTTGGATGGTTACATCAGAATATGATGTTATTTTATGTGATAGAATGTATAATTTAGTCAATGCTTTTTTAAGTAGTAAAGAAATGGATGAACAAGTAACATCACATAGATAAATTAATAAATAAAGAAAGAAAAGTGGTGATTTTTTTGGAAATCATAGGACTTAACCAAGAAAAAATAAAAAAAATATCAGAAATAAAAAAGGAAGATAGTTGGGTACTTGATTATCGTTTAAAGAGTTATGAACTTTTTGAAAAAGCAGATGAACCTAATTTTGGGCCAAAAGCTAATATTGATTTTGATAAAGTAATTTATTATAAAACAAATGACGATAATACAATTAAAAATAATTGGAATGACATTAGTTGCAGTATCCGTGATGAACTTGATTCCGTTGGGGTACTTGAAAGTGAAAAACATTTAGATGGTATGGGGGTTCAATATGAAAGTGAAGTAATATACCATAATATGCTTGATGAACTAACAAAGAAAAATGTTATTTTTACATCAATTGAAGAAGGGCTTAAAAAGTACCCAGATATTGCTAGAAAGTATTTTGGTAAAATTGTATCAAATGCTGATAATAAATATGCTAGTTTAAATAGTAGTGTTTTTAGTGGAGGTAGCTTTATTTATATTCCACCTCATACTGAACTTGATAGACCACTACAAAGTTATTTTAGAATTAACAGTCGTAGTATGGGTCAATTTGAAAGAACATTGATTATTGTAGATGATGATAGTAGTTTACATTATATCGAAGGATGTACTGCGCCTAATTATAGTGAATCTAGTTTACATGCAGCAGTTGTTGAAATTTATGTTGGTAAAGGTAGCAAATGTCGTTATAGTACGATTCAAAATTGGGCTACTAATGTTAATAATTTAGTTACAAAAAGAGCCCTTGTTGATACTGATGGTGTAATGGAATGGATTGATGGTAATATTGGTAGTAATGTAACTATGAAGTATCCTGCTTGTATTTTAAAAGGTGATAGAGCAGAAGGTACTTGTATTACGATTAGTGTAGCTACTAACAACCAAGAACAAGATACAGGCGCTAGAATGATACACATTGGTAAAAATACTAAGAGTACTATTATTTCTAAAAGTATTGCAAGAAATGGTGGAAATGCTACTTATCGTGGTAAGGTTGATATTAAGGAAAGTGCTACTAACAGTAGTAGTATGGTAAAATGTGATACTTTAATACTGGATGATATTTCTAAAAGTGATACGATTCCTGTTAATATCTGTAGGAATAATTCTAGTAATATTGAACATGAAGCAACTGTTTCTAAGATAAGTGATGATAAATTATTTTATATGATGTCAAGAGGTCTTGATGAAGAAAAAGCAACAGAACTTATTATTTTAGGCTTTATCGAAAGATTCAGAGAAGAATTGCCAATGGAATATGCAGTTGAGCTAAACCAACTTTTAAAAAGAAATTTATAAAAATTATAAACTAGTTTTTTAATTACTATTTATGATACTAAAAAAGAAAATTCACTTAAGGAATTTTCTTTTTTTTAATTTTATTATATTATAATTTATGTTTTTAACAATTTGCAGATATAAATTATTTGAGTATTATAGTCACCATGAAAGGAGGAATATTATGTTAAACCAAATTGTTTTAGTAGGAAGACTAGTAAAAAAACCAGAATTAAAAGAATCAGAGAATAAGAAAAAATATACATTTGTAACTCTTGCAGTACCTAGAAGTTTTAAAAATGTTAATGGAACATATGATACTGATTTTATTGATTGCGCTCTTTGGGATAATGTAGCTGTAAGTACAGTTGAATATTGTAATAAGGGTGATATTATTGGAATCCGTGGAAGAGTTCAAACTAGAGTAGTGGAAAAAGATGAAAATAAGAGCTATCTTCTTGAAATAATTGCCGAAAAAGTTACCTTTATAAACAGTAAAAAAGAAGAAAAAGAATTACTATAAAACAAGTAATTAACCAACTTTATATTAATAAAATGATTAACTAGTTCCTAATTAGTTAACTTGCCTCATAATTCGACAGGTTTTAAATATAATGAACCTATATCATGGACTATGAGGTGTTAATATGTTTTTATTTAGTAAAAGATTAAAGGAATTAAGAAAGCAAAATGGTTATACTCAACAACAGTTAGGCAATATGGTTGGTGTTACTAAAGTTAGTATTTGTTGCTATGAAAATGGTACAAGAACTCCAACTTTGGATACTTTAGTTGATTTAGCAAACTGTTTGAAAACGGATTTACCATACCTCTTAGGTTCAGAGTGTTTTGTTGTTTCTGAAGATGACAATAAATGTACAATAAATTTAGCTAGCAATGAAATTGAGTTAATTAGAGAACTACGTATGCATACTAAATTATATGAACAATTTTTGCGTGATCCTAAAAGAACAATGGACTATTTTGAAAACAAAATGAGATAAAAGACTGTTATAGTTACTTTATAACAGTTTTTTTATATCATCTATTAGCTAACATTTAAGTGAATGTAACACATAGTACTATAGAAAAATATATATTGATAGCAGCTTAAAACATAAATTTTAAAAGAGGAATAATTAATAATATTGTAAATATAAGATAGTATTTTTAGAATACATAAACAAGTAAATATTATATATTTCCATACTTTTACATAAAAATAAAAATTAGAAAATATTTATAATAAGTAGTTATTTTTAATTCTTTTTGGTATAATGTATACAGAATAGAGGGAGTGTATATGTCAATAGTAGATATTATTAATAAAAAAAGACTTGGTAATTCACTGTCTAAAAGTGAGTTAGAAGATGCTTTTTTAGGTTACTATCATGGTGATGTGACTGATTATCAAATGAGCAGTTTATTAATGGCAATCTGTTTAAAAGGAATGAATGATGAAGAAATAATAGATCTTACAGATATCTTTATTCATAGTGGTGATATCTTAGATTTAAGTTGTGTAGATGGTATTACAGTTGACAAACATTCAACAGGTGGCGTAGGCGATAAAACGACACTAGTTGTAGCATCGATTGTGTCATCTTTAGGAATTAAATTTCCTAAAATGAGTGGTAGAGGGCTAGGACATACTGGTGGTACAATCGATAAATTAGAAAGCATCCCAGGATTTCGTGTTAATCTAACAGAAGAAGAATTTATAAAACAGTTAAATGAAGTAGGTGCTGCCATAATTAGTCAAACTAAGAATCTTGCTCCACTTGATAAAAAAGTATATGCACTACGTGATGTAACAGGTACAGTTGAATCAATCCCATTAATTGCAACCAGCATTATGAGTAAAAAGATAGCTAGTGGTGCAGATAAGATCATGATTGATGTCAAAGTTGGAACTGGTGCCTTATTAAAAACTAAAGATGATGCGATAGAAATATCTAGAATTATGAAACTAATTGGTAGCCATTATGGTAAGGAAGTAGAGACAATGATTACTTATATGGATATTCCATTAGGTACATCAATTGGAAATGCTTTAGAAATATTAGAAGTAGTCAAAATATTATGTAATGAGGAAAATAATTATTTAGTAGCACTTTGTAAAGCTTTATCTAGTAAATTAGTTCAACTAGCACTAGGCAAAACTATTAATCAAGCAAATGATATGGTTGAGGATAGTCTAAAAACAGGAAAAGCCTATGCTAAATTCTTAGAAATAGTAAAAGCCCAAGGTGGAGATTTAAGTGGTTTAAGAGTAAGTAAAAACACACAAGACATTCATTCAACAAAAAGTGGCCATGTAATAGATATGGATGCATACCGTTTTGGAAAATTATCACTTGATTTAGGTGGTGGACGAAAAACAAAAGAAGATAAAATTGATTCTAGTGTAGGAATCGTCCTTAAAAAGAAAATTGGTGATGATGTTCAAATTGGTGATGTATTATGTACACTCTACTTAAAAGAAGGTAGTGATAAAATACAAGAAGACTTAACTGACTATTATACCTTTACTACTGGTGAAGAAGAAACAAAAATAGAAGTATTATAGGAGGCAATATGTTATATTTAATAGTTTTATTTATTTTGTTATTTAATTATGCTGTTTTTAAAATTTCATCAAAATGCTCAAGATGGGAAGAAAGTTATATTATAAAAGAAGAAAATGAAAAACAAGATTAGTTTTAGTGGTGAAAATTTATGAAGATTTCTATTGGCAATTTATGTATTAGTGATTATAGTGCGTCTGATTTAAACAAGGTTAGATTTGCAAGACAATTAGCTAATGATTTATCTATTAATAAATTTGTATCATCTTGTATAGATGAGTTTTTAGAAGATTCAGAAAACGATTCTAAATTATATGTTGGTCCAGCCTATATAGTTGAAGATAATGATACTCCAGTTGGTTTTATAAGAATGAATTCATTAAGTAGTGGCAAATTAGATTTACACTATGGTGTTCATCCAGAATATAGAAATAAAGGATATGGAACAAAAATACTAATTCAGATGTCATCATATATCTTTAAAACAATGTCACATGTAGAAAAGATACAGTTATATATTGCTAATATTAATTACGGAAGTATAAATTGTGCCAAAAAAGCAGGTTTTCATCGTGAAGATATAATAGTAACACCAAAATATGTAATGGATGTTTATGAAAAAGAAAGAAAACTTTAAACTATTTTAAAAGATTTTTAGAGGTGGTTAGTATGGAAAAATTAGATAAAAAAGTAGCAATTATTACAGGTGGTGCAATGGGAAATGGCAAAGGTATTGCCAAAGTATTTCTTAAATATGGTGCATCAGTAATTATTTTTGATTATGCAGAGAAAATAAAAGAAACTTTAAGCGAATTAAGAGAAGAGTTTCCAAATTCAACAATTTCAGGCTATCAAGTTGATATCAGAAACGAAAAACTAGTAAATGCCTGTGTTGACGATGTATTTAAAAAACATAATCATATTGATATTTTAGTAAACAATGCTGGCGTATGCAGATTAGATACATTTGAAAATATGTCTTTAGAATTAAGAGATTTTCATTTTGATATTAATATTAAAGGAACTTGGAATGTAACTAAAGCAGTAATACCTTATATGAAGAAAAATCAAGAGTCTAGTATTGTAAATTTATCAAGTGTAACAGGACCAGTAGTAGCCGATAGCGGTGAAGTTGCTTATGCAACTACTAAGGCAGCACTTTTAGGTTTTACTAAGTCTCTTGCTATGGAACTTGTTTCAAATAATATTAGAGTAAATGCCATTATGCCTGGTTATATTATGACACCAATGGTAGAAGGAATGAGTAAAGAAACAAATCCTACTAATCCAGAAGAAGTTGTTAAGAATATCGCTCTTGGTATCCCAATGAAAAGACTTGGAACAATTGAAGAATTAGGAGAGTTAGCTGCTTTTTTAGCAAGCAAAGAATCATCTTATATAACGGGGCAAGGAATTATTATTGATGGAGGTTCTACATTACCAGAAACTATGGTTATGGGTGTGTAATTTACGTATAACATCAGTAATAAGAAAATAGAAATAACTTATGATAAGATTGTAATTAATTTAGTAAATATTAAAAAACATAATAGAGAGATACTTTAGTATTTTCTCTTTTTTCAAAACAAATCATATAATAAAAATTTTTATCTATTCCATAAGTATAAAAACATCAGTGTTTACTAAATGATAATTTATAGTATAATAAAATTATAAGGCGCTAGTACAGGTCTATTTAGTAGGCAGTACTACGCTTTTTTTGGAGGTAAAAGTGAATAAAGATTATATTATCGGACTTGATTTAGGAATTAATAATGTTGGGTGGTCTATTATTGATAATAGTACTAAAAAGATTGAAAAATGTGGAGTAAGATTATTCCCAGCAAGTAATGATGCTAGTGAAAGAAGAAGTATTCGAAATGGAAGAAGAAGATTAAAAAGAAAAGATAATCGCATTCAAGATGTTTTAAAATTATTTCAAAAGATTCATTTTCCTAATAGCCAAACAATTGATACTAAATTAATAGAAAAAAGATATTTAGGAATTCATGAAAAAATAGAAAAACAAGATATTGTTAATATTTTATGTTATTTAGTTAGTCACCGTGGTTACATTCCATTTAACGATGAAGAGGTTAACTTCGTTTCTTTAGACGGAAAATTACCATGTGAATATTATTATGATTTATACCAAAAAACTGGAAAATATAGGGCTTTAAATTGTACGGTAAAAAATAAAGATTTAGAAAAAGAAATTGAAACTTTATTAGAAAAACAGAGTATATATTATCCAGAGTTAAAAGATATTCATAAAGAAATATTAATAATTTTTAATAGAAAAAGAAAGTTTTGGGAAGGACCAGGTTCAATACAACAATTAACTCCATACGGAAGATTTCAAACATCAGAGCAAGTAGAAGAATATTTACACAATAAGGAAAAAAATCCTAACTATGAGAAGTACTTATTTGAAGATTTGATTGGAAAATGTAAGATAGCTATTTTAGAAAAATGTGCACCTAAAGCTAATTTTTATGCTGAACAATTTGATCTCTTAAACGATTTTATTAATGTGTCTATTTCAAAACCTGAAAAATTAATTTCTCAAGATAGTGTTTACTTAGATATAGATACTAAAAAATATAAATTTACTCAAGATAGTTTGAATATGATTTTTGAATATTGTATTTCCAATTCAAAAGTAGTTGTAAAGAATATGTTAAAGAAGTTGTTTGGCCTTAATATAGAAGATATTGATAATTACCGTGTAAATAAAAAAGGTGAACCAGAATTTTCTACTATGAAATCTTATCGTATTATTTTAAAAACATTAGAAGATAATAATCTTGGAACAGAATGGCTAGAAAACATAGAGGAATATAATAGAATTATTTATTATTTAACAGTAGCACCAGGTATTGTAGAAATTACTAAAATGATCGATTTTGATGATAAAATTGAGTACTGTTTTTCTGAACAAGAAAAAGAATGTTTAAAACAAATCCATGATAAACTAAGTAAAGACGGAATTCTTAACTATCATTCTCTATCAGAGAAAGCTTTAAAAAGAGCTATTCATGATATGCTAAGTTATCAAATGAATTTTATGCAAGTTCGTAAAAAATTTGATTACGACAAAGAAGCTAGAGAATATTTTTCTAAAAACTATTCAGATAGTCGTGAAGGTATGCCTCATATAAATAGTAAATTTGTTGAGGAATTAATTGCTTCTCCTCAAGTGAAAAAGACATTAAGACAAGCAATTAAAGTTATTAATGCTATTATTGATGAAAAAAAAGAATTACCGAAAGTAATAGTAATAGAATCTACAAAAGAAATGAATGGTAAAGAGAAAAAAGCTGAATTAAATCGTATGCAACAAAAGCAAGAGAAATTACGAACAGAAGCTAAACAAGAAATCAGTTATTTATATGGTGATGAAAATGTAACTGAAGTAAATATCGAAAAAGTTATGCTATTTCATGAAATTAATGGACAATGTCCATACTGTAATCACCCAATTCAATTAGATGATGTTATGAATAATCGTATAGAAATTGAACATATTTTACCTAGAAGTAAAAGCTTTGATAATTCTTACAATAATAAAACTTTAGCTTGTTCTAATTGTAATAAGGAAAAAAATAATAGAACACCATATCAGTATTTAATGCCATTAGGTAATTATGACTCTTATAAAAAAAGAATTCAATCTTTACAAAAAATTTCAGATTTTAAAAGGGAAAACTTTTTATTTGAAGGAGATATTGATAAATATAAAACTAGATTTTTTAATCGTAATTTAAGAGATACAGCTTATGCTACTAGTGCCTTAGTAGAACAAATTCAACTATTTAATAACTATTTGAAACTAAATTATAATAATACACAAGTATTAACATTATCAACTCCAGGCCAATTAACCAGTAATATAAGAAAGCAACAAAATCTAGAAAAAGATAGAGATGACGGTAAATATCATCATGCAGTAGATGCTAGTATCATTGCTCTTATTGCAACTACACAATTAGGAAAAATATTAATTGATTCTCAGAATAATCCTAAATTTTGGAAACTTTATAAAAATGTTTTTTCTGGTATTGAAAATTATCTTTATCATTTTAATTTAGCTAATTATAAGGAACAACTAAAAGAAATTGATAGTGATGAAAAAATAAAAATATCTTCTCAGATTCAAAAAAATCCTCAAAAGAAATTAGCAAATGCGAATATCTACAAAGTATTTAAGAAAGAAGATAAATATTATCGTATTGACCAAATTGATAATATTTATAAAGCTGACTTTTCTAGAAACGATACTATAAAACAATTTGATAAGTTATTTGATGAAAATGATTCTAATATAACATTATTATGTCAAGATAATGACATTGATTTATTCAACTATTTAAAAGAAATTTACCAAACTAGAATAGCCAAAGAAAATCCTTTTGTTTCATACTGTAGAGAATACCATAACTTAGATTCTGATAAAGACTTTGATTATTTAAAACATGGTATTCATGTACCAAGTAAGAAAGGTAACAGTCCAGTAATAGTAAAACTTCGTTATTATACTGCTATCACAACACCATACTTAATTCAAAAAGAGAATATTAATAAAAAAGAAAGTACACTACTAGCATATGATTCTTTAGCCCAATATTGTACTCAAGTATTTATGGATTTAGAGAAAAATAAGTTTGTTTTTTTACCTATTTTTTGTATATCTGTTGATTTAAAAAGTGGTAAATTAAAAGAAAATGACTCTTTTTATAAAACATTATATGAAAAGTATATTCAAAATAAAAAAGTTAAGTATGTGGCAAGTTTATATAATGGTAATTATTTAGAAATTGAAAAGAAAAATGGTACTATTGTGAAAGGAGAATATCAAGGATTTCATAAAACAAATAATAAAATAGTTTTAAAAAATGATGTCTATTTTACTACTAATGATTTATCTCTTTCTATTTTTGATATTGATGTACTAGGAAATAAGAAAAAAAGATTGACTTTTAGTGTTAAGGATTGTATATTAAAGAAGTAGTGTTTTACACTACTCAAATTATACAGGGTTTCCTATTATAACTCTTTAATGAGGAACCCATGGAGAAGCTTAACCGGCTTCTCTTTTTTTATTATAATTTATGGCTTTTAGAAATATTTTAATAGAAAAAGCAGTAAAAGTTAGTTTAGATTTAAATAATATTGTTGTTCGTTTTGAAGAAGAGGATTATTGGATTTCATTAGATGAAATTAGTACCTTGATTATTGATGATCCAAGATGTAATGTTTCGCTTCGATTATTAATGGAATTATGTAAAAAGGGTATTAGTGTAATTTTTACTGATGAGTCACATATGCCAGTTGGTACTTTAACTACTTTATATAATCATAGTAGAGCAGTGAAAAAGATAGAAAAACAAATCACTTGGAGTAAAGAAGAAAAAGAATTCCTATGGACAAAGATAGTAGAAAAAAAGATTAATTCTCAAATAGATACTTTAAAATTATTGAATAAAATGGATAAAGTAGAAGTATTAGAAAATTTATTATCAACAATGTCAAGTGGTGATTCTACTAATCGAGAAGGTATTGCTAGTAGAACATATTTTAAAGCTTTATTTGGTAGTCAATTCAAAAGATTTAATGAAGATATTATTAACTTTTCATTAAATTATACTTATCAACTAATTCGCTCTAAATTAAGTCAAGAGATTGTAGTTAGTGGTTATCTTCCATCACTAGGAATTTGTCATAAAAGTGAATATAACTTTTTTAAACTTAGCTGATGATTTTATTGAACCTTTTAGGCCTATAGTAGATTATTTTGTGTATGATATTTTACTAAAATCAGAAAGTGATTATTTAACGCCAAACATTAAAAGACAATTAGTAAACATTTTAAATCAAAAGATTGTGTATGAAAATTATGAATATAAAATTCATATCGTAATTCAATTTTATGTGCAAAATTTATTAAATTTCTTAGAAACTGGTGATATACAAAAAATAAAATTTCCGTCATTAATATGGATTATATAAATTATTATAAACAAATGCGAATAATTCTAATTTATGATTTACCAGTAGTCCAAGAAGAAGATAGAAAAATATATTTGAGATTTCATAAAAGTTTAATAACTTTCGGCTTTTATATGCTTCAATTTTCTGTATATACTAAAGTAATTCAAAATGATTCATCATTTAAACAGTTAGCTAATAAATTAAATAGAATAATTCCTAACAAATGAAATGTTATACTTTTAAAAGTTACAGAGAAACAATATCAAGATATGATTTATTTAACAGGGGAAAAGAATAAATTTGATATGTTAGTAGGTGGAAAAGAATTGGTAGTATTTGGTGAAATTGATGATTAAGTTAAAAATAAGAAATGAATATGATGAATTATTTTTAAGAATTAGAAAAGATAACCATATATTAGTAGAAAATGAATTAGGGTATAGAAATTTATACTTAAAATTTTACCAATTGATAAAAGAAAAATAAGATAATTTAATCGGATTTTTAGATGATAAATTAATCACGGGTAAGGATTTTATTTTAATAGACTTAATGGATTTAGAAGAGTTATTAGTTATGACACAATACAAAAAAGGAAGCTTATTATTTGATTATGTTAACAGAAAATTATTAGAAAAAGTAGTAGAAATTGATAATGATTTTTATAATAAAGTATCTATTTTAGTGGAAGATGTTTTTGATAGTTTAGGTGTTAGTTATCAATTAGAAGATAATAATCTCAAATTAATTCAATCTTTGTTACAAGTTTATATAGATTTTAAGGATATTACTTCACTTTTACAAATTATAAATAAATTGTTATTAAAAGTATTAAGTAGTAGTGACAATAGTAAAAAGTATATTATTTTTTATAATTCTGGCATATTAAATATCGATTTTTCTAACTATGAATGCTGTTATAGTTTTGATGTTAATAAAAATTTAAATATATCTAAGTATAATTTATTGTCTACTAATTGGGTGTTGGAGTTCTATTTAGATGTTGTACAACAGCAGGTTAAGTTATTATGGCCTATACACTATACAAGTGAAATAATATATTTTTATTTAGCAAGATATTTTAAGTACTATCTTGGATTTGAAAAACTGGAATTAACTGAGCAAAATGAAATTATTATGGCAAGTATTATTAAAAAATTATTTGGTTTTAATCAAATGGTTATTTATGATTTTTCTTTAATTGAACATAACATTAAATCTTTTCTAACTGATTTATAATTAGTTATGATATAATATCTATAGGTTTTAGGATCCTGTATAATTTGAGTAATGTAAAACCTTATTTATTTTTTGTAAAAACGAAATTAAGTTTTAGGATCCTGTATAATTTGAGTAATGTAAAACAAAAATAAGTGATTTTCCAATAGGTGCTAAGTTTTAGGATCCTGTATAATTTGAGTAATGTAAAACTGTTTCAGTTGTATCGTAATATGTTACTTCGTTTTAGGATCCTGTATAATTTGAGTAATGTAAAACGCTTACCTTTTCATATTAGTATGAAATACTGTTTTAGGATCCTGTATAATTTGAGTAATGTAAAACATGATTTGTTGCCTATGGCGATAACATACGGTTTTAGGATCTTGTATAATTTGAGTAATGTAAAACGGAAGAAAATATATTAAAAGAAGTATTGAAGTTTTAGGATCCTGTATAATTTGAGTAATGTAAAACTGATTTTATTGAAGATTGAAACTAAGACAGGTTTTAGGATCCTGTATAATTTGAGTAATGTAAAACTAAATTTTTCACATTTTGTTAGTAATTTCATTTTTAGTATTTAAAACATTCTATTAATTGTACTTTTTAAAAAGTTATTATATAATTAGTATAGTAAAGGAGAATAAAAATGGAAGAATATCAAAACGTATTATCTAGTACTGAACTAGAAAAAATTGATAAATATTTTAGAGCTGCCAATTATTTATCAGTAGGACAGCTTTATCTAAGAGATAATCCTCTTTTAAGAGAACCGCTAAAATTTAGTGATATCAAAAGAAATATTGTAGGCCATTGGGGAACAGTACCAGGGCAAACATTTATCTATACCCATTTAAATCGAATTATAAAAAAATATGATTTAGATATGATTTATTTATCTGGACCAGGTCATGGTGGAAACGCTATTGTATCAGAAGTGTATTTAGAGGGAACATATAGTGAAATATACCCAAACATTACAGAAGATATAGAAGGCATGAAAAAACTATTTAAACAATTTTCCTTCCCTGGAGGAATTTCAAGCCATGTAGCGCCAGAAACACCAGGATCTATCCATGAAGGTGGAGAACTTGGTTATAGCTTAGCTCATGCTTTTGGAGCAGTACTTGATAATCCAAACTTAATAGCTACTTGTGTAGTAGGTGATGGAGAAGCAGAAACAGGTCCTTTAGCTACTAGTTGGCATTATAATAAATTCTTAAATCCCAAAACAGATGGAGCTATTATTCCAATTCTGCATTTAAATGGTTATAAAATAGCTAATCCTACCATTTTTTCAAGAATTAGTGAAGAAGAATTATTATCATTTTTTAAGGGCTGTGGCTACGAACCATTTATAGTAAGTGGAGATGAACCATTAATAATGCATCAAAAAATGGCTTATACACTAGATAAAGTAGTAGAAAAAATTAAAAAAATTCAAGAAGATGCTAGAAAAAATAATAACCAAGCCCGACCAATTTGGCCTATGATTATTTTAAAAACACCAAAAGGTTGGACAGGCCCTAAAGTAGTAGATGGAAAAGAAATAGAAAACTCCTTTAGAGCGCATCAAGTGCCAGTTATTATTTCTGAAAATTGTCCTGAAAATGTTAAGATATTAGAAGAGTGGTTAAGAAGCTATCATCCAGAAGAATTATTTGATGAAAATGGTACCTTACTGAAAGAATTAAAGGAACTAGCTCCTATCGGAAATAAAAGAATGAGTGCTAATCCAAATGCTAATGGTGGGATACTTTTAAAAGAATTACGTACTCCCAACTTTAGAGATTACGAAGTAAAAGTAGATGTACCTGGTGATACAATGGCTCAAGATATGAAAGAATTAGGTAGGTATGTAAGAGATTTAGTAAAACTAAACGAAGATAAAAATAATTTTAGAATCTTTGGACCAGATGAAGCATTATCAAACCGTTTAAACTATGTATTTGAAGCTACAAATCGTCAATTTAATGCAACGACTTATGAAAAAGATGAGTTTTTAGCACCAACCGGCAGAGTACTTGATTCATATTTATCAGAGCATGCCTGTGAAGGATGGTTAGAAGGTTACTTGTTAACAGGTAGACATGGTTTCTTTCATACCTATGAAGCTTTTGCTCGTATCATTGATTCTATGGCAAGTCAACATGCTAAATGGTTAAAAGTAACAAAGGAGCTTCCATGGCGTAGACCAATTGCTTCTCTAAATTATGTTTTATCAAGCCACATTTGGCAACAAGATCATAATGGTTACACTCACCAAGATCCAGGCTTTTTATCACACCTAGTAACCAAAAAAGCAGATATTGCGAGAATATATTTGCCACCAGATGCTAATTGCTTATTATCATGCTTTGATCATTGCATCAAAACAAAAAACTATATCAACGTAATAGTAGCAAGTAAACATCCACGTCCTCAGTGGTTAACTATGGAACAAGCAGTTAAACATTGTACTCAAGGAATTGGTATTTGGGAATGGGCAAGTAATGATAAAAATAGTGAAACTGATATCGTAATGGCATGTTGTGGTGACACACCAACTTTAGAAACTTTAGCAGCTGTTGCGATACTAAGAAGTAATTTTCCAGAAATTAAAGTTAGAGTGGTAAATGTAGTTGATCTAATGAGACTTCAGTCAAACTTAGAACATCCTCATGGTCTAACAGATGCTGATTATGATTTACTATTTACTAAAGATAAACCAATTATCTTTGCTTTCCATGGCTATCCATCACTAATTCATCAACTAACTTATAAACGTACTAATAAAGATTTACATGTTCATGGCTATAAAGAAGAAGGAACTATCACAACACCATTTGATATGCGTGTCCAAAACGAAATAGATCGTTATCATTTAGTAATGGATGCCTTAAAATATTTACCACAACTAGAAAATCGTGGCGCTATTTTAAATCAATGGTGTAAAGATAAATTAGTAGAACATAAAGAATATATCCGTGAATATGGTGATGATTTAGAAGAAATTAAAAATTGGACTTGGAAAAAGGCAACTGATAATAGAGATTTAATATAGCTATTATAAAATAAATATTTTTAACTAGACATTCTTTACGAATGTCTTTTGTTGTTATAAATTATCATTATCAACTTAACAAAATGGTAAAACTAACTTTAACTCTTATCCTTTACTTCCTCTTATGTTATAATAATATTAAAGAAAAGAAGTGCTTATTATGATTACCAGAAAAACAAGTTCTAGAAACGATAAGAGAATATACAATAAAACAAAAAGATATCTTAAACGCATTAATGATGATAATATAGATGAAAAAATGTTAACAGTAAAAAAAGTACTTGCAATTACAGACTATGAAGCAAGATATAACTATTTATATGATCTAATTTGTGATTATTTAGATAATGAATTTAAAAATAAAAATATTTGTGGTTTTGATTGTGGAATATGTAAAAGAAGAAAAAGCATGATTGAAAATGGTATTATTAAAAGCTGTTACGAAAATGGTTGTTGCTATGGATATAAAAAAGAACAAGCCTGTAAGTATTTAATACCAGGTGTTGGATGTAGTATTAAAAATATTGCCTGTAAGACTTTTACTTGTTTCTATTTAAGGAAGCAAGGCTACCGTTATAAATTAAATAATATTTACTTAGCTAGGTATTTCTTCAATTTAAGACAAAAATTTTATATTGAAAACACATATTTCGTTGATAAAAATGTTATAATAGATGGAATATTAAAAAGAAGGTGAAATTTTGAATAAAGTTGTATTAATAACTGGAGCATCTCGTGGTATTGGTAAATCCATTGCCCAAGAATTTGCTAGTAAAGGTTATAATGTTGTGATAAATTATCTAACAAGTAAAGAAAATGCTCTAGAACTACAAAAAGAAATAGAATCAAAATACCATGTTAAAGCACTAACTATAAAAGCAGATGTAGCAGATGAAAAAGAAGTTTTAAATATGGTTGATGCTGTAATAGCTGAGTTTGGTTTTATTGATGTTCTTGTAAATAATGCGGCAATCGCAATCGATACTATTTTTGAAGATAAAAATAAAGAAAACTTTTTAAAAATATTAAATACTAATTTAATAGGCCCATTCTTAGTAAGTAAAGAAGTAGCTAAATATATGTTAGCTAGAAAAAAAGGTTCTATTATTAATATCTCATCAACTAATGGTATTGATACAATATATCCAGAAAGTTTAGACTATGATGCTTCAAAAGCAGGTTTAATATCCCTTACCAAAAATTTAGCTATCGAATATGCTCCTTATATTAGAGTTAATTCTGTTGCTCCAGGTTGGGTTGTAACCGATATGAATAAAGAGTTAGATTATGATTTTATAAAAGAAGAAGAAAAAAAGATTTTGTTAGCTAGATTTGCAGATCCTATGGAAATAGCTAAGGTAGTTTCTTTTTTAGCAAGTGATGATGCAAGTTACATTAACGGTACTATTATTAGAGTAGATGGTGGAGAAAAATAAGAGGTGATTTTATGTATAAAGAATTAGATATAGATGATAAAGTAGTTAAAATTTTTGAAGAACAAGAAAAAGAGTTAACGGATATTTTTAGTAATATAGACAAAATGGAAAATAATAATACTTTAAAAGTGTTGAGTAGTTTTCACAAACATCATATTAGTGAAGTACATTTTACTTCAACTACTGGTTATGGCTATAATGATATTGGAAGAGATACAATTGAAAAAGTTTTTGCTGATATTTTAGGTAGTGAAGATGCAATAGTACGTAGTCAGTTTATTTCTGGTACTCATGCACTTACAGTAGCACTTTTTGCATATCTTAGACCTAATGATATCATGTTAAGTATTACTGGTACACCATATGATACACTACATGAAGTAATTGGTATCAAAGAAAACCCAAGTAGTTTAGCATCATTTGGTGTAAAGTATGATGAAATTGATCTATTGAATGATGATTTTGACTATGATAAAATAAAGAAATACTTAATAAATAATAAAGTAAAACTAATTGAAATTCAAAGATCAAAAGGATATTCAACCAGAAAAAGTCTAACAATAGATAAATTATCTAAAGTAGTAAAAGAAATACGTAGCGTAGATAAAGATGTAATAATTATGGTTGATAATTGTTATTGCGAATTTGTTGAAGATACTACGCCAATTGAAGTTGGATGTGATGTGATGGTAGGATCTTTAATTAAAAATTTAGGTGGAGGAATTGCCCCAAATGGAGCTTATATAGCAGGAAGTAAAAAACTAGTTGAACTAGCAGGTGAAAGATTAACTTGTCCAGGTGAAGGAAGAGAAGTAGGACCAACTTTGGGAATTAATAGACAAATACTCCAAGGCCTATTTTTTGCACCAAGCGTTGTTGCTTCAAGTTTAAAAACAGCTATCATAACAAGCAAAGTGCTTTCTTATTTAGGATATAATGTTGAACCAAAATATGATGAGAAACGTGCCGATATAGTCCAAAATGTTATATTTAATGACAAAGATGCCTTAATAAAATATTGTCAAGGCATCCAAATGGCATCTCCAATTGATTCTAATGCCATACCTTATCCTTGGGATATGCCTGGTTATACCGATCAAGTAATAATGGCAGCTGGTTGCTTTACCATGGGTTCATCAATCGAATTATCATGTGATGGACCATTAAGAAGTCCATATATTGCCTATCAACAAGGTGGCCTAACATATTGTTATGGTAAGTTAGGAGTAATGAAAGCAGTAACTGAATTATTAAGGATGAAAAATGAAAATAAATAATAAAGATATTTCGGTAGAAGAATTGGTAAATAATTTAAATCCAAGATCCAATTTATCAAATAATAATTTCTTTTATTTATCAGATAATCAGCTACAAATATTAAAAAGATATGGCTTTGCAGTTGAAAATTATACTAATGTTAAAACTTTAATATTCGATATTGAAAATTATTTAAATGATAACTATGATAATTATCCATATGATTTAGAAGACGTGGTAAGTGGGCTATCAGAATATAATTACTACCATAACACCAATAAATAAAAATACTAAAAAAGATGTTGATTAAGTGTTTAAATTATCAACATCTTTTTCATTCAAAAAATTCAAAAAATTCAAAAATTACTAGAATAAGGCAAAGAAAAAAGAACTAGCATTAGCTAAGTTCCCTATCTTCTTTTATTATTATTCTCATTAGGCTCATTAATATTATCATCAATTTGTACTGTTACTAATTGTTGTTCTGCCACACTACTAATTTTATCAGATAATCTTTCATTACTACTAATAATTCTAGTAATAGTAACATTTTGTTCATTACGAAGGTCAATTATTCTAGAATTATTAGGTTCTGCAGTAAGTGTTTTAACTGTTGGCTTTGAAGTATCAATTCCTAAATTGTAATCAATTACTTTGGCATATTCACCAGTAGATAATTGAACCCTTACACCTCTTGAATAAAGAGGAATATTATTTTTAAATAACTGATATAAATCATTATTAATTACACCATTAACTGATGCTTGATCCATGATGGTACTAACGTTTTCTAAAGGATAATCTTGAGAAAGTGTATTAGTTAATAAGCTGTCATATAAATTGCATAAATATATAATTTTACTTCCTATTTCGGTATTATTACTAGAACTAATACTATTAGATTTAAATAATGCACCTCTTTCAGGCTCAGAACTATGTAATACCATACTACAAATTGTACTAGAAAATGCATTTTTTAAAGCAACATAGGAATAAACAACATTATATTTAGGATCATATGGCTTTTGAAGCAAATCGCTTGGAATATTAGGATAAGTTTTCAAAAATTGATCTGAAAATTGAAAAACAGATAATTTTTTCATTTCTCTTGGATCGGTATAACGTTGTCCATAGTCATGAAGTAGTGCTGCTGTTCCTATACTTTCAACATCTAAAGGCTTTTTATCACCTTTCAAATTTGACCTATTATAAATGCTAGCTAAAACAACCGCAAACTGAGCAACTCTAAATGAATGTTCCATTAAATCTTTAACTTTTTCTTCATCTTTATATTGCCCTAAGCTATAAGAAAAATCATTCTCGCTGTTATTTATTTGATCTGTGATATTATTAATACATTTTCTAACAATACTAAGTGTATCAGATAAGTTATTATATGAAGATGAAAATACCTTTTTTAACGTTTGAATTGTATCATCTTTTACTTCTTTTGAAACTGTACCCTGAATATCAAAGTCTTGTTCACTTATTTTCTGATTATATTCTAATAGCATAATTTCTTCTTCCGAATAATTTTGACTATTATGAAAAGATACATTAACACGGTAATCTTCACCTAACATCTTTATTAAGCTTTGAATTCTATTATCAGTAAGTTCTGTACCTTTAGAATATAATAAAACGCCATCTTTAGTTATTGACTCATCTAAAAAACATCCTTCTTTTAGAGAATTTAATGAAATTAACACACCCATCCAATCACCCTCATATCTAATTTCAACACACAAATTATAGCATACAAGTAATATCAAAGTCAATTTAAAATAAAGTGTTTCATAACTTGAAAATGCATGATATAATTTAACTGGAGGCTACAATATGGGACTATTTGATAAGATTAAAAATATATTTACAAAAGAAGAAATAAAAGAAGAAACTATTAATGAGAGTAATATAGAAAATAATACTACTTTAGAAGATGATAAAGTAAATAAAGAAAAGGTAAAAATCTATGAAAAAGGTTTATCTAAAAGTCGTAAAGGTTTTGTTTCTAATTTGATTAGTCTTACAACTCGTTACAATAAAGTAAATGAAGAATATTTTGATGAATTAGAAGAAATATTAATTATGGCTGATATTGGGGTAAATACTGTTATGGAATTTATGGATCGTTTACGTGAACGTGTAAGACGTGAAAAAATAGATGATCCTAATTTGTTAAAGGAAATAATTGTTGATGAGTTATTTATTATTTATGTTAATGATGATATTCTAGAAAGTAAAATTCATTATAGTAGTAGTGGACCAACTGTTTTACTTTTTGTAGGAGTAAACGGGGTAGGAAAGACAACCACAATTGGAAAACTTGCATGGAAGTTACTTCAAGAAGGTAAAAAAGTACTACTTGTTGCTGGAGATACCTTTAGAGCAGGGGCAACAAAACAGTTAGAAGAATGGGCAAATAAAATTGGAGCCGGTTTTTACGGAAAAGAAGAAGGCAGCGATCCTGCAAGCGTTATTTATGATGGATTAGAAATGGCTAAAAAAGAAAACTATGATGTTGTCTTTATTGATACAGCTGGAAGACTTCAAAATAAGGTTAATTTAATGAAAGAACTTGAAAAAGTTAATCGTGTTATTGATACTCAAATACCTGGTGCTCCTCATGAAACATTACTAGTAATAGATGCAACAACAGGACAAAATGGTATTAGTCAAGCTAAGAGTTTCAAAGAAATTACGAATATTACTGGTATTGTCTTAACAAAATTAGATGGAACTGCTAAAGGTGGTATCGTCCTTGCTATTAAAGAAGAAGTAAACATTCCGGTTAAATATATAGGACTTGGTGAAGCTAAAGAGGACTTACAAGTATTTGATATTGAAAATTATATTTATGGTCTTTTTAAAGATATGATGTAGGTGGATTATGGATAAAAAAATATATTTTAATAATTTATATGATTATTATTATTTACTTTTAACTGATAATCAAAGAGCTTATTATGAGGATTATTATTTTAAAGATTTATCATTATCTGAAATAGCTACTAATAATAACGTAAGTAGAAATGCTGTTCACAGTCAAATAAAAAATGCCGTAGAAAAGTTAGAGTTTTATGAAGAAACTTTAGAATTATATAAAAAGAGTAAAAAGATAGAAGAATTAATTCAAGATATTGATCCTGATTTAAGAGAAAAGATAGAAGAATTAATTTAGTTGGAGGGGTATTTATGTTTGATAAAATTATTTATATAGGTGATACTGATGTTGACATTAAATTAAATGATAGTACTAAACTTCATAGTGATATTATGAATATGCCTATTGTGTTACAAGATGATACAAAATCTATTTTAGCTGAGATTAAAGATTTACATTCTGATTATGTAAAAGCTAAAATGTTAGGTGAATTAGTAAATGGTAAATTTATTGGAGGAATTTTAAGAAAACCTAGTATTGATGCTAGCATTCGTTCTTTAACTGAATCAGAACTTACTTATATTTTAGGAGAAGAAAAAAAGGGTAATTTATTACTTGGTATTAGTCCTTTTTATAACTCTAAACAAATTTATGTTGATATGAATGAATTATTTAGTAAACATATAGGTATTATTGGAAATACTGGTAGTGGTAAAAGTTGTGGAATAGCTAGAATTATTCAAAATATTTTTAACAATCCAAGCTTTATTCCATATCGTTCCAATTTCTTTATATTTGATTCATCAGGCGAATATTATTCTGCTTTTTCAAATATAAATAGTATCAATCCTAATTATAATTATCGTTTTATTACTACTAATAGTAATAGCCCTTATGATGGTGAATTACTTCGTATCCCTATTTGGTTATTAAATGTTGAAGATATTGCCCTTTTACTATCTGCTACTACGCATACCCAATTATCTATTATAGAAAAAACATTAAAGTTAGTTAGAATTTTTTCACAGTCAGATGCAACTGCAGTTGATTATCAAAATTATTTAATTGCAAGTGCCATTATGACGATACTTTATTCTAATCAAAGTGCTGCTAGTAAAAGAGATGAAATTTTTTCTATTTTAAACACATGTTCAACAGAAGCTTTCAATCTAAATGCTACTGTTCAAGGAATTGGTTATACAAGAAGATTACAGGAATGTTTCTTAATTGATAACTCTGATAATTTCTCAGAAAGAGTTTTACTTACTGAATATGTAAATAAATTTATTAAACCAGAATTAGGTCAATATGAACCTGAAAAAGTACACTATTTTACATTAGATGATTTAGAAAAATCATTAAACTTTGCTTTAATTAGTGAAGGTTGGTTAAGAAATGAAAATGTATATGCTGATGCCATTACTTTAAAGGTAAAACTGCATGAATTAGTAATAGGACCTAATCGAAAATTCTTTGATTGTAACGAGTTTGTTAGATTAGATCAATTTGTTAGTAATTTAATTATTAAAGATGGCAAAAAGTATCAGATTGTAAATATTAATCTAGAAGATGTTGATGATTCTTTTGCTAAGAGTGTTGTTAAAATTATTACTAGATTATTATTTGATTTATCTAAAAAAGTTGAAAGAGGTAGCGTCCCATTTAACATTTTATTAGAAGAAGCTCACCGTTATGTTCAAAAAGACCAAGATGAATTTTTGTTTGGTTATAATATTTTTGATAGAGTTGCTAAAGAAGGAAGAAAATATGGCGTAATCATGTCTTTAATTAGTCAAAGACCAGTAGATTTATCAGAAACAGTTATCTCACAATGTTCTAATTTTATTGTATTTAAGATGAGTCACCCTAGAGATATAGAGTATATTACGAAAATGATACCAAATATTACAGAGGATACTATTGAAAAACAGAAGTCTTTACAAGTTGGTAACTGTCTTGTATTTGGTACAGGATTTAAGATACCTTTAATAGCTAAACTTGAATTTCCAAACCCTGCTCCTCAAAGTAGTAGTTGTGATGTTGTTAGTAAATGGAGTAACAACTAAAAAAAGCTAGCAAGTGCTAGTTTTTTCTTTCAATGTTTAGTATAATAGTAATAGTTTAATAAGGAGGGATACTATGTTTGAATCACTTGGAGATAGACTTCAAAATGCTCTTCATAAAATTAAAGGTTATGGAAAAATTACAGAAGATAATATTTCTGATATGATGAGAGAAATTCGTCTTGCTTTACTAGAAGCAGATGTTAACTATCAAGTTGTGAAAGAATTTACAAATACAGTAAAGGAAAAAGCACTTGGTGAGGAAGTACAAAAGAGTATTAAGCCGGGAGATTTATTTGTTAAAATAGTAAAAGATGAATTAACAGAATTATTAGGTGGAGAGAGTGCTCCTCTTAATATGAATGGAAATCCAGCGGTATTAATGTTAGTTGGTTTACAGGGTTCTGGTAAAACTACTACAATTGGAAAACTTGCTAATTTTTTAAGAAAGAAACACAGTAAAAAGCCATTACTAGTTGCTTGCGATGTTTATCGTCCTGCTGCTATTGACCAGTTAAAGCAACTTGGAAAACAACTTGGTATTGAAGTATACGAAGAAGGAAAAAAAGATCCTGTTGAAATTAGTAAAAATGCAATTATCTATGCTAAAGAAAATAATTATGATTATGTATTAATTGATACAGCTGGAAGACTTCATATCGATGATGAGTTAATGTTAGAATTAAAAAATATCAATGAAGAAATTAAACCACAAGAAGTTTTACTAGTAATTGATTCTATGATGGGACAAGATGCTATTAATGTAATTAAAGGATTTAATGATAATTTAAAACTTACAGGTGTTATCTTAACCAAATTAGACGGTGATACTAGGGGTGGTGTTGCTTTATCTGTTAGACATTTAACGAATGTACCAATTAAATTTATTGGTGTTAGTGAAAAGTTAGATGGACTTGAAGGATTTGATCCTGAGAGAATGGCTGGTAGAATTTTAGGTATGGGTGATATTGTTTCTCTAGTTGAAAAAGCAACTGAAGCAATTTCAGAAAAAGAAGCAATGGATACTGCTAAAAAAATGCAATCAGGTAAATTTGATTTGGAGGACTTTTTAAAACAGATGAAACAGATTAAAAAGTTAGGACCACTTGAAAACTTAATTAAGTTATTGCCTGGAGCTAAAAAGATGGGACTTACTAATGTAAATATTGATCCCAAACAAATTGCTCACGTAGAAGCTATCATTTTATCAATGACACCACAGGAAAGAAAAAATCCTGATATTATTAAGGCAAGTCGTAAAACTAGAATTGCTAAAGGTTGTGGACTTTCAGTGCAAGAAGTTAATAAACTTTTAATGCAGTTTGAACAAATGAAAAAAATGATGAAACAAATGTCAAACGGCAATTTTAAAATGCCATTTTAAGAAAGATTGCAAATATCTTTCTTTTTTAGGCCATTTTACTATGACAACATTTTTTTTCTTCATACTATAAAATAGATAGGAGGAAAAAACTATGTTTAGAAATTGTTGCTATGATAGGCAAAATGATGTTACAAATACTTTTAATGCAGAAAATATGGATGTTGATATGAACATTGAAATGAATGCTAACCAAATGGGAGCAGCATCTATGGCACCACAAATGGCTGGTGGTATGCAAACACCAATCATCGAGCCAATGCAGGAAAGAGTAGTAAATCGTACTATCGTACATGAAGTTCCACACGTTTGTCCAATGAGAACAAAAATAGTTAATCATCATGTATTTAAACATACTTATCAACCATCTTATTCATGTTGTGAAGAAAACGTTTGCAGTGAAGTTCAATGTGGTTCTTGTTGTAATTTCAGATAAAAAGTCGCAAGACTTTTTTTCTTTTTGTGCTTAAATCAGTCTGAATTATTTAATATTAAAACAATATATGTTATAATACACCTAATTTTAGGAGGCAATTATGGCAGTATTAAAGAATGTTACATATTCTGATATAAGGGATCTTGATTTAATCGAAAAAGGAATAAATTATAATGTATGGTTGATGTGTGGTAATAATATCGAATATCAAAAATTACTGAGAGATATACTTATAAAAAAATGTGTTAAATTAAATATAATTGGTAAAACAGATAAACATGATATCTTATCAAAACAAACATTAGGATATTGCTCTGCCGATGAACATCAAAATTATACAATTGAGATGTATGGATATAAAAACTCTACCTCTACAAAACAAAAATTAATCCATGAAAGTGTACACGAATTTTGTCACGCTATGCAACACATCATGTGTGATAATTCTAAATCTTATGATTTTAATGGCTATCGGTATTATGCTCATGGTGGAGTTATTATAGAAGAAGATATAAATAAGAAAAGTTTTAGTAAATATGGGGTTATGTTTTGTGAAACTGTTACTGATTTACTTACTTCGATTGCTTTAGTCTACCAAGATCATAGTTATAGTAAATCTGATTTGGATGCAGATAAAATCTTAACACAAAATTATTTTAAAATAGCTAACAATGATTTGGTTATTGATGGATACACTATATATACCTCAATTGCTAGATTAGCTTTAGCAGCATTTAATAATGGTATTGATTTATCATACGATGAAATTTTAAATAGTGGTCGAAGTATAATATCATGTAAAGTTACTGATAGATTAGGAAATACTAAACCACTAAATGATATGTTATATGGGATTATGTTTGATGCACAACATATAGATGATTGTTATGATAAATATATGGGAAATGATAGTTACTATGAGTTATGTAAAAAATTAGATTTAATGCTTAAAGAGAATAAAATTGACCCTTTTATATTAAAAAAAGTAATGAAATCATTAGCATTATTTCACAATAGAAAAAATGCTGATCTATTTTCATCTGGCGCTATTAGTGAAGATGAATTAATGAATTCTATTAATTCATTTAATAGGATATTTAACGAAATGCAAAAAGAGTACGATATTTATTTTTATCAAACCGATATATCTACATTTAAACCATTTCAATTTAGAAAAGAAATTGACTGAAATATTAATAAAAGGTTGTTAGTTTATAAATATTATTAGTTATAATCAACAAATGTTGTTTATAAAAAACACTTATTCAAGCATTAAACAAAAAAATACTATCAATAGTAAATTGTGTTATAATTTTATCATTGATAAGAAATATCATTTATTTAAATATAGTAAAAATTGAATATAGTTAAAATGCTGAAAAGGTTTAATTTTTTTATGCATAGTTAACACTAGATCTTGGAGTGATAATAATTATGAAAATAGTTAATAATGTTTTAGAAAAAGTTGATAATGAAGATATAGTAAATGGTACAGTTATAATACCAGATGGTACCACTAGTATAGGTAAAGCAGCATTTTATAATTGTTCTTCCTTAGAAACAATAATTATTCCCGAGAATGTTACTAGTATAGGTGAGGGAGCATTTTATTTTTGTAGTTCTTTAAAAGAAATAACTATTCCCGAAAATGTTACTAGTATAGGTAAGGGAGCATTTTATTGTTGTTCTTCTTTAAATTCAATAACTATTCCTAAAAATATTACTAGTATAGGTGATCGTGCATTTTATTTGTGTAGTTCTTTAAAAGAAATAACTATTCCCGAGAATGTTACTAGTATAGGTGAGGGAGCATTTTATAGTTGTTTTACTTTAAAAGAAATAACTATTCCCGAAAATGTTACTAGTATAGGTGAGACAGCATTTTGTGATTGCTTTTCTTTAAAGGAAATAACTATTCCCAGAAGTGTTACTAGTATAGGTGTAAAGGCATTTCGTGGTTGCTATTCTTTAAAGGAAATAACTATTCCCGAAGGTGTTACTAGTATAGGTGAATATGCATTTTATGGTTGTCGTTCTTTAAAGGAAATAATCATTCCAGAAGGTGTTACTAGTATTGGTAAATTGACTTTTAATAATTGTATTTCTTTAAAAACAGTAATTATCCCAGCAAGCGTTACTAGTATAGGTGAAGAAGCTTTTTCTAATTGCTCTTCTTTAGAAACAGTAACCATCCCAGAAGGTGTTACTAGTATTGGTAAATTGACTTTTAATAATTGTATTTCTTTAAAAATAGTAACTATCCAAGAAGGCATTACTAGTATTGATGAAAATGCATTTTCTAGTTGTCCTTCTTTAAAATGTTTGATTACTCCTTATGGTAAAACGCAAATTTATAATGGTGATCATATTATTAAAAATTATTTGTATTTGTATGCTAATTCTATTTTAAAAGATAAATATAGTAGTATTAATGATTTTTTAAATAATAATTATATAAATGATATAATTACTAGTGATTCAATATATACACAAGATGCAATCACTAAATTTAAAAACTTATTTTATAAATTGCGCAAAAATTTTAATATTCCACGACCATTATTTGAAGCTTTATCTTTAGAAGAAATAGAAAAATTTGATTATAAGGTATGGAATAAAATTAAGAATTTAATAGGTATTAATGGTACTGAAATGGCGGAAGCAGTTAGTGAAATGATAGCTATTTTTGGTTTGTTTGAACAGGATAGTAATGTTAATAGTAGGATTCAAGAATATATTGATTTTATTCATAATAAAAATATAATATTTACTGATGATACTTTATATTCTACATATCCAGTAAATTATAATTATTATTCTTTAAAATCAGGAGTTGTTATTCCAGAAGAGTTTAATATTGATTTAAGTCAAACATTAACAGAAAAAGAAATGAAGAATGTAAAAAAGTTAACTGGTAATTATGGAAAAAGAATTAATGATTTCGTAAAAGAAAATTATGAAATTGTTAATACAATTGGTTATAGATTAACAGAAAATAATATATTTTATCAAGAAGGTAACTTTGTTAATTTTTCAACATTACATAGAATGTTTGATGGCTGTTGTAAGAAGTTTGATCTAGATTTTTATAACTTTTTTATGAAATATATAGATACAATCTTAAAAAATGAAATATACCAAGGAATGTTAAAAGATATTCAGAAAAATTTTCAAGATATAAAAGCTTATTATAAACTTCATGCAGGTACAGGTGATATCACATTAAAACAAGCTATTAATTATATTGAGAGCATGGAGTTTGATAATATTCATGAAGGAAATATAGAATTTGCTAAAGATGTAAAAAAAGCTGGGGTAGCAAGTCAAGAAGCATTTGAATATTATCAAAATCTATTTGAATTAAATGATAAAAGAAAACTTACTTCATTAATAAAAAGAAGTAATATTTATGAGATTAATGGTTACAAGATAAAAGTAGAATTATTAAGAAAAGATGATAGTTTTAGTATGCTTGTAGGAGAAACTAATTATACTAATTGTTGTCAGGTGTTTGGAGGAGTTGGCCATAATTGTTTAGCTCATGCTGTAAATAGTGATGATGGTGGAATATTTGTAACGAAACTTGTTACAGATGATGGCGAAATATTATTAACAGAATCATGGGATTGGCAGAATAATAATGTTTATTGTCATGATAATATTGAAGGAACACCTTATTTTAAAAATAATAAATATTTGCATGACGTAGTAGCAAAAGCTATAGAACTTGATGCTTTAGAAATTATTAGAAAAAGTGGAGAAGAAGTAGAAAAATATATAGTAGAAAGAAAAAAGAAAATAGAAAAATCTTTACTTTCTAAAGAAGAAAAGACTAAAAAGTTAGAAGAATTAGCTGAATTAGAAAAAAGAGAGGTAATTCGTTTAGTAACAGTAGGTGCTAGTAATAGTGATTTAGTTCTTTCTGATTATTATTCTAATTCTATTGATGTAGCTAGTAAAAATGTTTTTAATAATCAAGAGTTTACATTGTCTCATTTTCAACCAGTTAATTATAATTCTAATCAGGTATATTTTAACTCTAAACATAATGCATATTCTGATGCAAATTATACTCAATATATTATAGCTGGAAGTGTAGAAGAATTAAGTTTAGGAAAATTAGAACCATTAGTACCAATCTATCGTGATGAAAGAAGAGTTATAGAAGAAAACAAAGAAGATATTCGCGATTATACTTTTCATAAGATGAAACAAATGGAAGAAAAGATATATCCAGAAGCTATGAGGTTATATGCTAATAATAATAGTTTAGGAAATAGTCATATTATTTTAGGAGAAGATTGGTATTTAGTATATGAAGAAACTGATAATAATAGTATTTATGTATCAGATTTAGCTAGAATGGAACCTAATTTAGAAGATGAAAAAGGAACTCAAAATAAAGAAATTATATCTACATTATCTAACTTATTAGAAAAATATGAATATGTAGAAGCAGATTTAAAAGAAGATACCTCTTACTTATTATATTTAATGAACAAGAAGTTAGGATATTTAGAACAAATAGGGGAAGATACAAGTTATCCATTTACGGATAGAAGTAATTTAACTGTTACTTCAGAAATAGATCAAGATAATATTTTAAGAAATATGAAACAGATTAGGCAAAATAAAAATCCTAACTTAATTATGCATCATCTTACTTTTAAGAAAAAAAGTAAAGTTTTAGAAAATATTGACATAAATAAAATTAGATAAAGATTTAATATATATTAAATTAAAAAATACAAAGCAATGTAAAGTTTTGTCTAATTTATGTAAATTACTTGTAGTCTTTATAAATACGGTTTATTATAAGAATAGGGAAGGTGATATAGTGATTTATCCATCAATTGATAAAATCTTAAACATTATTGATTCTAAATACGAGCTTGTTCACATTATTAGTCAAAGAAGTAAACAGATGGCAAAAACTGAATACTATCAGATGCCAGAATATAAGTATATATCTAAAAAAAATCTTGGCAGAGCTTTAGAAGAAATTGAAAATAATTTAATAATCGTAAAAAAAGATTAAGTTTTTAATCTTTTTTTCTTGTATAATATTTTTGGAGGTTACTATGAAAATTAATAAATTTATTAAGAAAAAAAATGGTATGTATTTATTAGAATTAGAAAATAATACTCAACTCAAAATTCACGAAGATTTAATTCTAAAATACGACTTACTTTTAAATAAAACCTTAGATTCGCCATTAATTGATCAAGTAGAAAAAGAAAATGAGTTTTACGAGATATATGAGGTAGCTTTAAAATATTTAAATATTAGAATAAGAAGTAAAAAAGAAATGATGAAATATTTACTTAATAAAGGCTATACTGAAAATAATGTCATAAATGTAATTGAAAAATTGGAATCTCAAGGATATTTAAATGATAGAGTATACGCAATATCTTTTGTTCATGATAAATTATTAACCAGTAGCTACGGCCCAAAAAGAATATCACTTGAATTAGCTAAAAGTGATATTCAAAACGAAATTATAACTGAAGCCTTGCTTGACTATACAGAGGAAATAGAAAAGGAAAGAATAAAAAAAATAGTAGAAAAACAAATTAAACATAATACTAATAAAGGACCAAACTTACTAAAGAGAAAAATTCAGTCCTACCTATTAAATTTAGGATATAACATCGACTATATTAACCAAGAATTAAATAATAAAAATTTAATGGATGATAGTATCATAGAACATGAATATCAAAAACTTTATCAAAAACTAAGTAAAAAATATTCTGGAAAAGAGCTAGAATATAAGTTAAAACAAAAAATGTATCAAAAAGGTTTTATAATTTCTGAATATAATTAGAAAAAATCGCAAGATTTTTTTCTTTTTCTATTTTAAATAGAAAACCGTATTTTAAAAATATTTGTTCAAGTAATTTAATTATAAAAATTATGATATAATTTTATTAATTATAAAAGTTACTATTGACTTAGTGAAGTAAAGTTTAAAATTGTAAAAAATTTATTTTATGCATAGTTAATACTAAATCCGGTGGTGATAATAATTATGAAAATAGTTAATAATGTTTTAGAAAAAGTTTATGATGAAGATATAGTAAATGGTACAGTTATAATACCACAAGGTGTTACTAATATAGGTGAAGAAGCATTTTATAATTGTTGTTCTTTAGAAACAGTAACCATCCCAGAAGGTGTTACTAGTATAGGTAAAACAGCATTCTGTGGTTGCTCTTCTTTAAAAGAAATAATCATTCCAGAAGGTGTTACTAGTATAAGTAGACATGCATTTTCTGGTTGTACATCTTTAAAAAAAATAAATGTTCCAGGAAGTGTTACTAGTATAGGTGAAGAAACATTTCTTAGTTGCCGTTCTTTAGAAACAATAACTATTTCTACAGGTGTTAGTAGCATAGAAGACGGCGCATTTTTTAATTGCGATTCTTTAGAAACAATAATCATTCCCAATAGTGCTACTAGCATAGGAGATGGTGCATTTGGTAATTGTTCCTCTTTAAAAGAAATAATCATTCCAAAAGGTGTTACTAATATAGGTGAAGAAACATTTTCTAATTGCTCTTCTTTAGAAACAGTAACCATCCCAGAAGGTGTTACTAGTATTGATGAAAAAACATTTTCTAATTGCTCCTCTTTAAAAACAGTAACTATCCCAGCAAGCGTTACTAGAATAGGTGAAGAAGCATTTTCTAATTGCTCTTCTTTAGAAACAGTAACCATCCCAGAAGGTGTTACTAGTATTGATGAAAAAACATTTTCTAATTGCTCCTCTTTAAAAACAGTAACTATCCCAGCAAGTGTTACTAGTATTGATGAAAATGCATTTTCTAGTTGTTCTTCTTTAAAATGTTTAATTACTCAGTATGGGAACACTCAGATATTTGGCTTTAGAAATGTTGTATCAAGTTATCTATATTTGTATGCTAATTCTATTTTAAAAGATAAATATAGTAGTATTAATGATTTTTTAAATAATAATTATATAAATGA
>CAKOXL010000002.1 GCA_934130105.1 uncultured Bacilli bacterium
CGATATAGGACTCGAACCTATGACCCCCTGCTTGTAAGGCAGGTGCTCTAACCAACTGAGCTAATCGCCCGAAATATCAACTGCCAACGTATTAACGACTTGACAATATCAAATATACCATCTAGTTAAACATTTGTCAACACAATTTAAAAACTTTTTTTATTTTTTTCAATTTCATTGATTTTATTGTCTATCCAAAGTGGTAATTTTTCTTCAAGTGGCATAAATCCACCAGCTACTTCATAGATTTTTTGCTTTGGCTTTTTAGTTACTTTATAGTTCATATTCTTAATACTCAACTTAACATGATAATTATCATCATCTGCTTCAACAACCTTAGCTTTTATTGTTTCACCAACACCAACATAATCATTGATATCTTTAACAAAATTATCAGATATTTCAGAAATATGAATTAAGCCACTATAAAACTCATCAAGACTAACAAAAATCCCATATTTTTCAATGCCAGTTACCTGTCCTACAACAATTTTATCTTTTTCATACTTTAACATTATAAAGGACCTCCTAACTAACCTCATTCATTATAGCAAAAATTAAAAATATATTCAACTTATGTTGAAACAAATTTATTATTATCGTATAATGAAAGCGGTGATTAAATGGAAACAGAAAAGAAAATTATTGAAGTAATTGACAAAATACGTCCCTTTTTAATTAGTGATGGTGGAAATATTGAATTCATCAAATTTGAAGATGGTATTGTATATGTCAATATGATGGGTCATTGTAGTAATTGTCCAATGCTTGATGTTACCTTAAAAGATAGCATTGAAATGGCATTAACTAGTGAAATACCTGAAGTAATAGAAGTAAGAAACATAAACGAAAATAAGTAGTTTATGTTTTTTTTACTATCCAAGGAATTACGGGAATATTATACTCATCTGCTAAAAACAAGCAAACCTGCTTTATAAAACTCTCAAACTCAATCAATCTATTTTCTAAATATAAAAGATTAATCTCCTTATTACTCATAATCATCTCTTCAACATAATCAAAGAAAAAACTAGGATATAAAATTCTTGCAAGTATCATTCTAAGACCATACTTTGAAAAGCTATGTAAAGCTAAATAATCACGTAACATATCAATATCCCAAACTTTATTAACAAAAGATGATTTTATATACTCACTTATATCCCTACTCGCGTGATCAATAATAATATTAGTAGGATCATAATAATCATATAGTTCATACTCAAGATGCATTCTATAATGTGACACTACCAGTTGATCTGACTTTTGTTTTACCTCCTCTTTCTCCGTTTCCTTAAGATATAAAAGCGCATTCTCAGCAAGACCAATAAAATAATAAAATAAAGGAAAAATGTTTTTATAACTATCCATTCTACTACTAAACCACTCTTCAAAATAATCAATCTTATTTTCCCACAAACTTATCCAGTAAAAATGGTTTAATACAGATACCTTATTATCAACATTAACATAAAAATCATTTTTAATATCAAAAATACTCATCTTATAATTTTCAATATTACTTAATTTTAACAAAACATACATTTTATTATCTATCACAGTAATATACTGATTATCTCTATTGATAACTAACGAAAAAAAATGTTCATACTTTTTTAACTGATAACTTAGTTCAACATATGATGATAAATTATTTGGATTATTTTCATACAACTTTAACATATATCTGTCTGTACCATTATAAAAAAAATATCTTCCATTATTAAGCGATATATTATATATATTTAAATTGTAGTAATAATTTATAAAATTTTTCATTCATATCTACCTATAAAAGAATATGAAAAAAACACTAAAAATATTAGTGCTTTATTATTTTAATCATAAAAATTTGTAACAAACTAAGCTACTTTTCTAACTTTTCCTAATTCTTCACTATCAGATGTATCCATAATATCTGCATTTTCTAAATCAGATAAAGCATTCAAAATTTCTTGTTGACGAGCTATATCATCATTAACTAAAGCAAGTTCACTCTTAGCATCATCAATTTTACTTCTAAAACTAATAATTTGATTTTCATTAGCTTCTTTTTTCTTATTTATATCTTCAAGTAATAACTCATATTTTTTCTTAACAGAATCTAATGTCTTAGTTTGATTAGCTAATGCTGTAAGTATCTTTTGATTTATTTCCTCTTTTCTTGATTTTGCATCCTGAAGTTGTTTTTCAGTTTCATTATATTGAACCCCTAATTCCTGTAATCTCTTATCAGAATCATTCATCTCTTCTTGTGCTTTAGTAACATTATCTCTAGCAGCTAATAACATATTTCTAGCATTATTAACTTCTTCAAAAGTCTTATTAATATCTACATTATTATTGATATCTACACTGTTATTAATATTAGCTTCTACATTAACATGCTCATCTTGAACACGATCAATTTCACTATCATCTTTTGATAATGAAACATCATTAGTTCTACCATGCTTTTTTAAGTTTGCTAACATATTAGCTTTTACATTAATTGGTTTTTTAGCACCATCAGCTAAACTAGATTCACTAGCTACAATAGTCCAACCATTATCTACACCAACACTCGGTGTATGAGTAACTACTTCACTACTTTTTTTAGTTTCTGTAACCATAAAAGGAACATTTTTTAAATGCCTAACAATATTACTATGACTTGATCTTCTTAATTTTATTTTATTTCCCATTTTATCTAAATCATTGTCAGCTACTACTGTCAATTCTTTTTGCGTAATATCCATAATTGGTTCCATCTTATTCCCTCCTAGTCATTCTTTGAAAGTTCTCTTAATACATCTTTAATTCTAGACCATTCCTCATCACTTTCAATAGCTCCCATTTTAGGAATATCACCACTACGATCAATACTAGATACATAAATAGTTATATTACCATTTTCATCCTTTTCATTTCTTGTATATACTGCATACTCTTTTTTAGTATCATTAAATTCAAAACAAACTAATAGTTCAACTTCTTCTTTTGTACCATCTTCTTTAATAATAGATAATACTTTTCTATCTTTATCTTCCATCCTTATTCCTCCCTTATTATCTACTATCAATTTTATCACATTTAGTGAATAATTCAAGTTTTTTAAGCCTTTTTATCAACTTTTTCAAGAATATAATATTTGCACCCATAACTACAATAATCTTTTAAATAATTATCAACATTATCATAATCATTAAAACTCTGATACTTTTCATTTTCCCTCTTACAAAATCCCTTAAGTCTTAATTTATCATAGGAGTAATCACCTAAAATATAGTCAAAATCATAAAAATAATTCGTAAATTTTTCTAAAATTTCATTAATATTTAACGCATCTTTATAATCTTTAATTATCATATATTCAATATCATTTAAAATAATCTTTTGCATACATACCTCTTTCATTTTTACTTTAATCATCTAGCGGAACAGAATAAAGAGATGAATCCTTAACTAAACCACTACCATAATAATTAGGAACACTTCCCTGAATCATCTTAATAGCTAATGGAATATCACATTCCAAAGTCATTTTATCAGTAATAAAGGGAAGAATTATTTGAGCAGTCATTTCTAACTTAACCCCTATCTCGACAAGTGCATTATTTATACCATACTGCGTAATTTTAGTAGTAATATTACTATTTACATCTCCCATATAATGAAGTCTAATAGGTATAACTGGACCTAAATTAGATAAAATGGAATTATTAGTAATAATACCAATCGGTATTTTGGTAATAATCCCTTTTTTTAAATCATTAATTCTATTTTCTGGTAGATCCATATCATATATACCAATTGTATCTAAATTACCCTCTTCTAACAGTTTTAAATTATTTTGTACAACAGTTGTCGCAATATTTAAAACTTGATTTACGATAATTGGATTAAAATCTATTGTTTGAATTTCACCATTATTATTAATTACTGTATCAAATAACTGATCAGTATTTATCTTATCTTCTAAAACCTGAGCAATAGCTTTATTAATAACAATAGTAGAAAACTTACCTATTTCCATCTTAGCTGTTTCTACTAAAATAGGAGTAAATTTTTTATTAATATGATTTAAAAGAATAAAAACACCTATCAAGACACCAACAATTGTCATTAAAAAAATCGTTGTTTTTTTTAGTTTTCTCTTTCTTTTCAAATGCACTCTTTTTCTCATATTATCACCCGTATAGTTAATTATATGAAAAAGATACAATTTAAAAAGTAAAAATAACTATACAAAGTAATAAATCACATAGCCAATAATAAATACAACAATCAAAATAAAAAGTAAAATAATAATTTTTGGTAAGATTCCCATCTTTTTATTTTCTACAAAAGAAAAATCGTCATCATCATCATTTTTTTCAACTTCTAAATCATCTTTTGTTAATTCTATCGATTTAGTATAAAAAGAATCATCTATCTTACTTTCTTCTTCTAATTCTTCATTCAGTTTATCATTTTTAGAAGCCATTTCTAAAGTTTTATCAATTAAAGTTTTAGAAACAATTGTCTCAGATTCATCACTAGGTAATAAATCACTTAATAATTCATCATCTATTTTTTTCCTTAGACTATTAGATGTAATAGTATGAATTAACTCTTCTAAATTTTCACTTTCTTCCTTAGATAAATTTTGCTTACTATCATGATATTCTTTTAACTTTTCCATACTTAAATCAGATAAAATACTATATTCTACATTTTTTATTCTTCTTTTCTTTTCTAAAGAATCTTCTTCTTTTCTGTTTTTTCTGGCCTCTTCTAAAACATCATTAATGTTATAACTTTTGTTAGTATCAGAAGATACTACTTTATCACTATTATTTTCTAAATCATCATAATTTACATCTTTAGAAGGATCATAATTAGGATTTATTAAAATATTTTTCTGATAACTTTCCCTCTTATTATTAGTATTATTACCAATACTAGTAATATCAACTGCATTATCTATCTTAGCATTAGTAAATTCTGTATAAATTTGATTAGTATAGATTTTTTCATACAATTCTTCATTTCTTTTTAGACGACTACTACTAGGCTTTTCTAAAGTATTATCTAAATATCTATCCATTCTACTAGGCACCTAATATCACCCCTTATTATATCTATTAGTATCATATCATAAAATTAAATAAAAGAAAAAAGTTTTTAATAAAAAGTAAACAGAATAATTGCTATTTTTATGTTTTTTGATATAATTTGATAAAAGGAGGAAAAATATGAAAGCAACAGTAAAAAAAGATACATGTATAGGTTGTGGTGCTTGCACAGTAATCGCAAATAACATTTTTGAAATCGGTGATGATGGCTTAGCTGAAGTTATAACAGCTGATAATGATAACGATAATAAAAATGTTAACATAGAAAAAATTGTAACAATTCCTGATGAGGAAAAAGAAAATGTAATGGACGCAAAAGAAAGTTGTCCAACTGGAGCAATTGAAGTTACTGATACCGATAAATAATTATTAAAAAACCCCTAACTAACTGTTAGAGGTTTTTTATATTAAACTAAATTTATTAATAATAAAGTCCATGCAATTTTTGTCTATCAACATCATTGATATTGTCAAGTTGCCATTCATCATTTACTTTAGTTAAAGTAAAATTAATAGTATATGTTATCTTATCCTTTACTTCTTTCATTTTACCTATTTTATAATCTAAAAATTTGACTGTATCAACTTCACTACTATCATCACGTAAAAATTCATCACGGTTTGTAGTCAAATAAGTTTCACTATCACGGATTGCTTTACCATAATCATATACTTCTATTTCTACTAAAACATTAGCATTATTACCATCTTCGGTTTCATCTTTAATCTTATAACTTAGATTCTGGTATTGTTTCTTCATTAAATCGCGATAAGTATCTTTTTGACTATCATTTAAATTACCAGCATCAGTTATAACTTCGTCTAGCTGTGATAATACTTCTTTATCCATTGTTTGATATTTACTTAAAAATTCTTCTACTTTTTTAGTTGGTGTATTCATCATATTGCCACAGCCAACAATTAAAAATAAAGCACTAATAGTAAGTATAATTTTATTTAACCTTTTCATTTCATCCTCCTCTAGTTATAGCTTTTTCAAAATATTAGTTTTTATACAAAAATTTTTAGTATAAATATGAATTAATGTTAGTATTTATTTTATAAGTGAAATATGATAAAATTACACAAGAGGAAGTGATTACATGAAAAAAACAATTTTAACAGGCATTCGTCCTACTGGTAATCTTCATTTAGGACACTACTTTGGAGCAACTGGTAATTGGGTAAAGTTACAAGATGATTATGAATGTTTTTTTGAAATAGCTGACGTTCAAGCATTAACTGATAATTTCAATAATCCATTAAAAGTTAGAACTAATGTTTACGAAATAACTATTGATTTATTATCAATTGGAATAGATCCTAAAAAAGCTCATTTATTTATTCAATCAAAAATTCCTGAAATAGCTGAACTTACTATCTTTTATTCTAACTTAGTAACAATGGCAAGATTATATCGTAACCCAACCGTAAAAACCGAAATAGCGCAAAAAAAAGCTTTGTTCGGTAATGATGGTGAAAGTGTTACTTATGGTTTTGTTGGTTATCCCGTAAGTCAAGCTGCTGATATTACTGCACTAGATGGTGAAATAATTCCAGTTGGTGAAGATCAGTTACCACTAATTGAACAGTGTCGTGAAATAGTTAGAAAATTTAATTCTATCTATGGTGATACACTCAAAGAACCAGCTCACTTATTAAGTAATACACCAAGAATTAAAGGTTTAGATGGAAAAGAAAAGATGGGAAAAAGTCTTGGTAATGCTCTTTATTTAAATGATTCAAAGGAAACTGTTGCAAGTAAAATAATGAAAGCTACAACTGATACCAATAAAATTAAAAAAGATGATCCAGCTAATCCCGATGTATGCATGGTTTACTATTACCACAAATTAATTAAAAATAAAGATATTGAAAATGTATGTAGTGAATGTAAAAGTGGAAAACGTGGCTGTGTATCATGTAAAAAAGAATTAATTAGTAAAATGGAAGAATTTCTAGAACCTATTAGAGAAAAAAGAAAATACTATGAACAACATCCAGATGAAGTAAAACAAATTCTAGATGATGGTACAAAAATAGCCAAAGAAAGAGCTAAAGATACCATGAAAAAAGTAAAAGCAAGTATGAAGATTGATTACTAATCTCATACCTGCTTTTTTTTACTAGTTGATTTTAATAACTGATAAATACCAACATGTTTATCATCAACTGCTAGTTTAAGACTATCAAGTAATTTCTTCTTCATTTCTACATACGATAAATCATCATCTTCAAAATATTCTTGATATAAAAATTTTAATTTATTATAATTTTTACTACTATAACACTCTTCTATTTCTTTAACTAAATACTTTCTAATTAATAATTCATTACGCGTAAAAAAGCGATCAGCTAATACTTTTTTTAATAATTCATACTTAAAAGAAAATATTTCTAAATTATCAGCTAAAACGGCTATTTCTTCTTCTTCATCAAGCAACAACTTACTCTTATAAAGAACATTTCCACCTTTATCAAATTCAATAGCTATTACTCTATCACCATCAGAAAATAAACAACAATAATCAATTATTTTTACCTTTTTAGTAGTATAAACCTCACAAGTACGATAAATTTTTAATAAAAAATCAGAATCCATTTTTATATCATAATACAATAAATCATCAAATACTTTTCTATCAACATGTAAAAGTTTTATTCTCTTTATATTTTCAATCGCATCGCTTTGATTCCATTCATAAAAATCGTAAAGCATATCACAGTCACAAAAATTAAGCAAAATATCATATATGTAAATCATTTTTTTCAGATCCTTTCGTAAGTATAATAATAGATACCATAATAAGCCCTATCAAGGCAAATAGGCATTCAAACTTGCTAGTAATAAAAATCAAATACTCCTTAAAGCTATATCCCATACTTATTAAATTCATATAGGTAATAATATATGTAAAACCAATTACCATTAGTCCAAAACCAATCAAAAAGATAAGCATTCTACCCATACTATCACCTAATTCATTGTATTATCAAGAAGCTATTTATATTATCTCTTTTTTTAAACTTTTTTATACAAAAGAAAAAAGAAGAAGTTACCATTTTTTGATAACTTCTTAATATCTATACTTTTAATCTCATCATTGAGCATTCTTCAACTTCTGCTGGTACTTTTATTTTTAAAATTTCTTCAGGATGACAAGCTTTTTCTAATTCGTTCATATCATTATCATAAATTTTATCAATCGTAAATGATATTACTTTACCACTTGGCATAAATATCTGAGCATTAGTACCAGGTTCAAAATAATTTCGCTCAGAAATAGTTACCATATTAGTATCTTTATCGTAAGAAAGAATGTATGCTAAATAATCTTGATTAGATAACTCTTGTCTACCTGTATAATATTGATCTAATTCATTAGCTAAATGATTAAAATAATGAGTACTTGTCTCACGATTAGCTACACGTGATAAAATTTTTTCTTGTTCAGCTAAAAATTCATTTGTTAAAGTACTATTGTAGCAAGCATCAATTATTTTACGATAACTTGATATTACAGTAGCAAGATAATAATGACTTCTCATTCTACCTTCTACTTTTAGACTAGCTACTCCAATATCTATTAGTTCTTTAATATGTTCTGCCATATTTAAATCTTTAGTAGCCATCGTAAATTTATGTTCATCACTAGAATCTATATTAAATACAAATCGACAAACTTGACTACAACCACCACGATTAGAATCACGATTCGTTACATAGTTAGATAAAGTACATCTACCACTAAAGAAAGTACACATAGCGCCATGAATAAATACTTCAATATCACAACCTGTTGCTACTAACTCACTAATTTCTTTCTTAGAAAGCTCTCTAGCTGGTACTACTCTAGCTACTCCTTCTTTTTGAAAAAATTTAACCGTTTCAATATTAGTAGTAGAGTTTTGAGTACTAACATGTACTTCTACTTTTGGAAAATTTTTTCTAATATAAGAAATAATAAAAGGATCAGATACAATAAAAGCATCAATTCCAGCATCAACTGCTTCTTTTAAATAATCATATATACCATCTATATCTTCATTATGAAAAACAATATTTACTGTTTGATATACCTTTTTTCCAAGTTTATGAGCAAAGGTGCAAGCTTCTTTTATTTCATCAATACTAAAATTAGTAGCATTTGCTCTTAGACTATACTCTCTACCACCAATATAAACAGCATCTGCTCCATATAGTAAAGCAATCTTAAGACGCTCTAAGTCTCCAGCTGGTGATAATAATTCTATTTTTTTCTTCATTTTACCAACTCTTTTTCTTGACTAACTAGGCTAGGTTTTACCTTTTCATTAAAGAATTCAATTACTTCTTCAACTGTATATTCAGGCTTTATAAAATCTTGAGTAACTAAATAAGGAGTAAGTGGTAATTCTTCTTTCAGTGGTAGAGATGCACCTAGTGAATAAGTAACTTCACCATTATCTTCGTTATATTTAACTATAGCGGTTCCAGACATTAAATCATAAATAGTATAACTAGTACTACCAGAATAATAAAAATACCTATTCTTTAGGCAAAGAATTACATTCTTTTTACCATCTTGTTCAAAATTTACTATTTCTACATACTTATCCAAATCTTTATAAGAAATATTACCTTCTACCTTATTATTTTTTATCGTTAATTTGCTATCAATATAAGGGATTTTATCGCTACACCCTGTTAATAAAGTTGCACCTAAACAAAGACCAGCCGCTATTACTTTTAAATTTTTAATATTCATTATTTATCACCTTTCTTCACTTTATAGATTGTCCTTTTGTAAAAGAAATTAGTACTATCTCCTATTAAATAATTCATCCTATTTATTATACTATCTTTCTCTTTTTCAGTAATACTAGCATAATTTCTAATGATATTACTATATGTAGTTAATACTTCTTTTCCTATACTTTTATCAACTTCTTGCATATCCAAAACAACATAATCTATATCATTTTCAACTAAATCAAATAAAGGCTTTACTCCATTTATTAATTTGCCATATAAAATAGATGCTCCATCACTAGATTCTTTTAATAAATAATCTTCATTCATATTTTCTAAGTGATAAACTCTATTTTCTTTTTCCTTACCAATTGACTTAAAATAATTAGTAAGAAGCATTCTTCTAGAATGCGACATAATAGGATAACCAAAACATTCTACCATTAATTTCATCTTAGTACGCTTTTTTATTTCTAATATTTCATCTAACGTTATTTCATTTGCTAGAAAGCCAGCACTTACACCCTTTTCATAATAAAAGTTGCAAGTATTATAATTTGTAACCATATGAGTTTGATGCCATACTAAATTAAGTGAAATATTATTTTCTCTTACAATATTTAATACCCCTAAATCATAAAATAATACTCCCCTGATGGATAGATGAGATAACTCTACTAACTTTTCTGTTAAATCAGCTAATTCATTATTAAAAATATTTTTATTAACACTAATAAATAAAGAATATTTACTACTTAATTTTTTTATTTCATCTAAACTTACACTAGGATAATTAATACAGTAATTTTCTAATCCCAAAATAAAAATATTACTTTCCTTTTCTTGATAAAAAGAAATATCTTCTACACTATTAGGTACAACTACTAACTCCACGTTACCACCTCTACTTAAAAACACCCTTATTATAACATAAGAGTGTTTGTTTTAATACTATTTTATTATTTCTTTTCAGCAACAGCTACGCCATCACCGATATCTAAAAGTTCAACAACATAATTAGAATTATTTAAAAGGAAAGTACGATAATCTCGAATCTTACGAACTAAACCACGTAAATTTCTGCTTTCTATCAAAGCATCATCCTTATCTACTAACCCATGAAAATTCATATTGTCGGTTATAATATAACCATGTGGTTTTAAATTTGTTTCATATTTTTCAAAAAATCTGATATTCTGACCCTTTGCAGCATCTATAAAAATCATATCAAATAATCCTTCAATGTTAATGTCAAGTGCATCACTAAAAACCAAAGTGATTCTATCTTCTAATTGAAATTTTTTGATATTTTTAATTGCTTCAAGATAACGATCATTATCTCTTTCAATAGTAGTTATCTTTAAATTAGGATTAGCTAGTGCCATCATAATAGCAGAATAGCCAATAGCAGTTCCTATTTCTAAAACACTATTAATTTGATTTTTAACAATGAATGATGTTAAAAAGTCAATTCCATCATCTTGCATAATAGGAACATTATTATCAATTGCATACTTTTTAACTTCTCTAATATCAGAATAAACTGTTGTGTTCATTTTAAAAGCCTCCATTTACTGGTAACAACTCACTTTTCTTTTTTTCAAAATCACTTGCATCACTATAAAAGAACGTTTCTAGTGTTTTAATATTAGCTATAAAATACAAGTAATCAGTATCACTTGGATAAATACTAGCTTTAATACTTGATAATGATAACGTACATATAGGTCCAACTGGTAGCTTACCATTCATACTACCATCAGTTACTCTAGTATTATATGGATTATTAGTATAATACTGTTGTTTTGTTAAGGCCTGTTTAGGATTATCAACTTTAAAAGCATAACGTGTAGTAACATCACTACCTAAACTCATACCCTTTTTTATACGATTCATAAATACACTAGCTACTTGCCCTCTTACTGCTTCAGTTGCTGCCTCTTTTTCTACCATACTAGCTAAAGTTAATACTTCATGTATTGATAAAGTACTTTTTTCTATATCACTTCTAAATGGTTCTAAAACATTAGCCATTTCACTAATCATTTTATTAAATATTTCTTCTACTGTAACATCTTTATTATTAAAACGATAAGTATCAGGAAATAAGTACCCTTCTAATTTATAATAAATATCATCGTTTTTTATATCGTTGGTAATAAACCAATATTTTTCTATTAAAGAATTAACATATGTAATATCATTTGATTTTTCAATAACTGCATCATATGTATTATTAGTATTTGCTGATATTACTTTAGCAATATCACGCATCGTAATACCCTCTTTAAAAGTTATTTCTATTTCATTAGGATTCTTTTTAGAGCCAGCTTGAAGTGATTCTACTATTTTCTTAACACCCATATCTTTAGTAAAATCATAATAACCAGCTTTCATGTTATTAATTTTCATTAATTTTACATAAATTAAAAACATTCTCTCATCACGAATTAGCCCATTTTCCTTTAAAATAATAGCAATCCCTTTAGCACTTGTTTTATTAGGAATTTCTATTTCAATAACCTCACTAGAATTACTAACTGGTGATAACTGATAATTATAAAAAGCACAACACCCTACAATTATGATAGTAGTACTAATCAAAATACCTAGGGCAACATTACGAAATATTTTCATAACCTACAAACAACTAGCGAAATTATTCGCCACTTGTACTTTCTCCACCATTATCACTATTGTTATTATTATCAGTACTACTAGATTGAGCCATTTTAGTACGAACTTCTTCTTGAATTGTTTGAAGAATTGTTTCTACTACTTTCCACTCTTTTTCTGTTTCAATTGGTTCAAATCCCTTATTTAAATCTTCTGGATGATAAACAGCTGCATAAGCTTTAATGCTACCATCTGCTTCGTAAGTGTTATCAGTATAAGCTATATAACTTTTTTTAGTCTCCTCACTATCAAATGTAAATAAAACATTGCATGTAACTTCTTGTCCATCTTCAGTTACCATTTTAAACGTATTTTCTTTCATATCATTTTTCCTTCCTATCTAAATAGCTCTGCAAAATAATAGTTGCTGCTAAACTGTCAATTACTTTTTTTCTTTTTTTTCTACTCGTATCATTATAAATCAATATACTCTCAGCTTGCCTAGTAGTAAGCCTTTCATCCTGCATATAAACAGGTAATGAAAAAGCATCTTCAAGTTTTTTCTTAAATTCTAATGCTATTTCACCACGTTCACCAATAGAATTATTCATATTTTTTGGTAAACCTAACACTAAAGCCTCTATTTGATTATTTGAAATTTCATCTTTAAGTAAATCAATCAAACTATCATAATCTTCATCATGCCTTAATATCTTATAGCTAGTAGCAACAATTCCAAGTTTATCAGATATCGCTAAACCTAAAGTTTTGGTACCTAAATCAAGTCCTAAATATCTCAACTTTCATCACCCAAAAACTTACTAACTAAAAAATCAATTATTTTATTTCTATCTATTGATACTATTTTTTTACGAGCATCTTTATATGAGGATATATACCCTGGATCACCACTCATTAAATAACCAGTTATCTGATTAACAGGGTCATAACCCTTTTCTTTTAGTGACAAATAAACCTCTTTCAAAGTACATTCTATTAAAGCATCATTAATAATACTAACAGAATATGAAGTAGTTTTATCAAACATATAATCACCTCATTATTATCATTCTACCATGAACCATATATTTTTTCAATTAATTTATTACCTAGCGCCAACTAGTGCCATATATGCCATAAAAATAGTAAATATAATAGTTATAATAGTTCCATTAATAACCTCAAGTTTACTACTTTTATACTTAATACCCAAAGAAGTAGTAATTAAAAAGCCACCAATTAAACCACCAATATGACTAAAATTATCTATTCCACTAGCCATAAAACCAAAAAATAAATTAACAAGAATTAAAGGTATAATTTGACTTTTTAAAACACTGCCTAAATAAACACGATAATGATATCCAAAATAAAGCAAGCTACCCATTAAACCAAATATAGCGCCACTTGCACCAATACTTGGATAAGTACTAAACGTAATAGACATCAAGCTAGCAATAAAAAGTGAAAAGAAATAAACAATTAAATATTTAAACTTTCCTAAAAAGCTCTCTAATTGACTACCAATTACATATAAACTATAACAGTTAACGACTAAATGTAATAAATTAGCATGTAAAAAACCACCCGTTATTAAACGATAATATTCATTGTATATTCTAATATTTGGTCCATATAAGCAAAATTTATTAACAACATCACCATATATACCAAGCACTTGACATACTAAATAAATTAAAACATTAATTGCTATTAATGTATAAGTAATAACTGGTATCTTCTTTTTAAAGACACTTTCCGCTTTCATTGCTTCATTTTTATTTTTAGCATTAATATCATTAGTTATCTTAATAAAAAGCTGTAATCCCTCTTCAGTAAAATTAAGTTTACTAGTAATATCAGGAAAATGCTTATTGACAATAAGTGGATAATTCTTTAAATAAGAATCATCATACAAATACATACAGTCAACATTAGTATATTTATCTAAATGCACATTATCGCCTAAATCTGTATAAATATTTAATACATCGACATGAAAAGTAAGTATTTTCTTCTTAATTTTAGAAACTATTCTCTTAGTCTTAAATAAATCAAAGTCTAGTTGTTCATCATTATGAATGTAATTAGAAACTATCCTAATAATACCATAATCACCATTTAAATTTTCAAGCCATATTTCATCTTCTGCCCCTTGTAAGATAATAGGGCTATAATTTTTCTCAGTTATAAAATAATGAAGTAATTTCATAACAATTAAGTCTTTTCTACTAATAGATTCGTTCATTATTTTCCCCACTTTCTATTACATATTATATAATAATTCAATTTTCTTGTACATCAATTTCATCTAAATACTTTTTAAATTCGTAAGGTAACTCTACTTCCTTTTTTATCACTTCATTAGTAATAGGATGAATAAAAGAAATACTTTTAGAGTGTAAAAACTGTCCAAAAGAAGTAGTATTTTTTCTCTTGCCATAAACAGGATCATTGTAAATAGGATAACCAATATAAGCCATATGAACGCGAATTTGATGTGTACGACCTGTTTCTAGTTTACATTCTATTAACGTTTGGTTGGCATTGTAAAAACGTTTAATAACTCTAAAATGAGTAATAGCACTTTTAGCATTAATATCAGTTACCTTCATCTTTTGACGATTATCAATATCTCTTCCAATAGGAGCATCAATAGTACCCGTCTCATGAGGAATAATACCATCAACTAAAGCAATATATATTCTCTCTACCTCTTTATTTTTAATCATATTACTTAAAAGTTCATGAGTTTTATCATCTTTTGCAACTACCAATAACCCACTTGTATCTTTGTCAATACGATGTACAATCCCTGGTCTAATTGTATCATTCTTGCTTAACGAAAATCTGTAAAGTAAAGCATTTACTAAAGTTTTACTATAATTACCTGGTGCTGGATGAACAACCATACCTGATTCTTTATTAACTATTAATAAATAATCATCTTCATAAACAACATCTAAAGGAATATCTTCTTTTTCTACCGATATACTAAAATCTAAATTGCTGTCTACATAGATCATATCACCGCTTTTTACTACATAATTATTACTAACAGAATTACCATTTACCAAAATCTTTTCTTGACTAATAAGCTTTTGAATTTTACTACGACTAATATCAAGTCTTGATGCTAAATACTGATCAATTCTAGCACTATTTTCTAATACTTCTAAATTCATTTATATCACCCCTAAACCAGTCTAATACCATTAATATAGCTCCACCAACAATAAAAGTATCGGCTAAATTAAAAATAGGAAAATAATAACTACCAAAAATAAAACCTATAAAATCAACTACACCACTTCTAATAACTCTATCAAATAAATTACCAATTATTCCACCAAGTATAAATCCAAACGATAAAACTTCAAAAGTATTAACATCTTCTCTTTTACTTATATAGTAAGTAAATATAAATAAAAACATAATACCAACTATTACCAAAAGATAAGGATAACTATCAAAAATACTAAATGCACCACCTGTATTTTTAGTAAATGTTAAATATAAAAAATTAGGAATAACTTTAATAATACTATTAATTGGAATTAAACGAATAACTGCTAGTTTTACTATTTGATCAATCAAAAAAGTAACTATACCCAAAATATAAATTCTTTTTTTCAATTTTATCCCACCAGTCATGATATATTATAGCATACTTTTGTTTTATACAATAATTATTATCTAAAAAGCACATCTCTCTTTTAGAAATGTGCTTAAAACAAAAACAACATTATTCGCAAGTGTAACCATTACTTTCCAAAGTAGATTTTAAAGTATTAATGTTTTGTTTATAACTAGCACTTGCTAAAATATTAGTATCGCCATCTGTAATTGGTTTAAATAACTCTAAATCAAACTCATGACTAATCTTAATATTTACATCACTGTAACTACAAGCCATACTATAACCTGCATATGATGCATATTTTAAACTATCAACATCACACTGATTTTTTAATAAATTATAATCATCATTAACTACACTAAATGAATAATCATAAACTTTACTATTTGATAAAACTTCGTTACTTTCATTATAACTAAATGTTTCACTTTCATTAAGTGTATAATTAGGTAATACACTAGTTTTGGTGCAAGTAAGACTACTAGTTTTAATAACTTCCGGAGTTGGAGTTGGCTTATTTAATGCTTCTTGTCTTTTTTCTTCGGCAATAGCTTCCTGTTCTATTTTAGATAGACCTGAATCTGCTTTTAAATTAGTTATAAATTCTCTAATATATGGCATACCAAACACAAACGCAAATAAAAATATAAATAAAATAATTAATAGTATTGTAGATAGTTTACTATTTGAAGTATTATCATTATCATTATTATTAGTATCATTCAAACTTGAATCTATCTTAACATCACTTATAGGTGGTATGTACTGATTAGTATTATCACTATTTAAATTACTACTCTGATTAGTATTTTCATCTACACCATTTATATTATTTTGAATCATATTACCAGTTTGATTTATGTTATTTACGTTATTTTGATTAATATTATCAGTTTGATTTATGTTATTTACGTTATTTTGATTAATATTATCAGTTTGATTTATATTATTATTATCATTCATATTCATATCCCCTTTTATTATATAAGTAAATTATATCATATTTTTCTTAATATACTAACTATTTTTGAACATCTTAAAAAGAAACTAAAAACATGCCTTAAAAAGCATGTTCTAACAATAAATATTAAAAATTAAGAAGCTTTTCTAGCATCGAATTTTTTTCTTTGCTCTGTATCCAAAATTCTCTTACGAATTCTGATACTAAGAGGTGTTACTTCAACTAATTCATCACTATTAATATAGTCAAGTGCTCCCTCTAATGTAATTGGACGAGGTCTTTTTAACACAACTGTTTTATCAGAGCTTGCAGCACGAGTATTAGTTAATTGTTTACCCTTAACAACGTTAATAGCTAAATCGTTATCACGATTACATTCACCAACAATCATACCTTCATATACTTCAACACCAGGTTCAATAAACATAATACCGCGGTCTTCTAATTGTCCAAGTGCATAGGCAGAAGACTTACCAGCTTCAGTAGAAACTAAAACACCTAATTTTCTTTCACCAATATTAACACTTTCTAATGGACGATACTCTTTAAAAGTATGGTTCATAATACCATATCCTTTAGTCATTGTCATGAAATCAGTAGTAAAACCGATTAATCCACGAGATGGAATGGTGTAATTAAGTCTAACTTGATTTTCAAAATTAGTCATATTTTCCATAATACCACCACGAGTACCTAATTGTTCAATAACAGAACCAACTGAATCTTCTGGTACTTCAATTTGTAAATCTTCAAATGGTTCCATCTTAACGCCATCAACTTCTTTGATAATTACTTGAGGTTTAGATACTTGAAGTTCATAACCTTCACGACGCATATTTTCAATTAAGATAGATAAATGAAGTTCACCACGACCTGAAACTAAGAAACTTTCTCCATCTAATTGTTCTACTCTTAAACTAACATCTCTTTGAAGTTCTTTATTTAATCTATCTTCAATTTGACGAGCTGTTAAAAATTTACCTTCTTTACCAACAAATGGTGAATTATTAGTAGCAAATGTCATTTGTAGTGTTGGTTCATCAATATGTAAAACAGGAAGTGGTAAATGATCACCTTGGTTACAAATAGTCTCACCAACTGAAATATCAGCTAAACCTGCAACAGCGATAATATCACCTGCTTCTGCTTCTTCAATTTCAAGTCTTTTCATTCCTAAGAAACCAAATAATTTTTGGATTCTAAAGTTTTTAACACTACCATCTAAACGAATGCATGATACCATTTGTCCAACTTTAATTTTTCCATTATGAACTCTACCAATTCCAATTCTACCAACAAATTCATTATAATCAAGAAGTGCTGGTTGAAATTGTAATGGTTCATTAATATTACCTGATGGTGCTGGAATTTCATCAATAATTAAATCTAAAAGTTCACTAAATCCTGGTGTTTGAGTATTAATATCAGGATCTAAGCTACAAGTACCATTAATAGCACTAGCATATACTACTTTAAAATCTAACTGGTCATCATCTGCACCAAGTTCAATAAATAAATCTAATACTTCATCTACTACTTGATTAACTCTAGCACTAGGTTTATCTACTTTATTAATAACTACTAATGGTTTTACACCAGCTTCTAATGCTTTCTTTAATACAAATCTTGTTTGAGGCATAGTACCTTCATAAGCATCAACAACTAGTAAAACACCATCTACCATATTCATAATACGTTCTACTTCACCACCAAAGTCAGCATGACCTGGAGTATCCATAATATTAATACGGTAATCTTTATAATTAATAGCCGTAGTTTTAGCTAAAATTGTGATTCCTCTTTCTTTTTCTAACTGATTGGAATCCATTGAAATTTGAGAAACATCTTCATTTTCTCTAAAAGTTCCACTTGATTTTAAAATTTGATCAACCAAAGTAGTTTTACCATGGTCAACGTGTGCAATAATCGCAATATTTCTTTTTTTCATAAAATTTCACTTCCTACATAAGTTTCTTGGAAATTATAGCATATAATTGTTTATTTGAAAATAGATTTAATAAAATTTTTGAAAAAAGAAAAGAGATTAAATCCCATTAACATAATGGTTATAACCTCCAGTTAAATCAACAACATGATACCCTAACTGTTTTAATTCCATGCAAAGTTTTCTACTTTTAATACCACTATCACAGTAAATATAATAGGTAGTATTTAGATTCAAATAATTTTCTGGCATAAAAGCTAAATAATTATACGGTATATTAACTGAATTTTTTATATTACCTAAAATATATTCATACTTATCTCTTATATCAATCAACATATTTTTACTACTGGTATTGACATTTATTTGATCTATCTCTTTTATATCAATAGAATCATACATATAATCAACTCCACTATATTATATGCTAAATGTTAAAATAAATTCTTAAATACTAATCATCAAAGAAATCATCAAAGAATTGATCATCACTAATATTATTATCAGCTTTTTTTACATCATTATCTAATTTATTAGTGTGAATTATAGGCTTTTCTTCTACTGAAGTATCATTATTATTACTAATAAAATCAGTTTTTGGTTTATCTTCTTTAATAGTAGAATTTGAATTTGATTTAATTAAATCATCAATAGTTAGCCTTTTTTCCTCTTTAACGCCTTCATCTATTTTTATAACATTTTTACTATCATCATTGATAACAGGTTTACTATCTTCTTTATTTAAAGTACTAGCAGATATTTTTTCTTCTTCTACACTATTACCAAAAACATCAAGTGTTTTAGTATCACCTAACTTATTATCATCATTTTTCTTTTCTTCAGCTTCGATTTCTGCAATCTTAGCATCGATTTTCTTGATTAAATCATCAACATTTAAACCCATACCAGGATTATTAGTAGGTGCTTTAGGACGATTATTAGGAGTAGCAAACATACCATTACCATTATCTGGCATTTTATTAAATCCAGGTGGCATCATACCTTGATTTACCCCCATCATGCCTTGATTTACTCCCATCATTCCAGGTATACCAGCACCACCATTAATACCTGGGTTATTAGCTGCTGGATTATTCATCATTTCCATTAACTTTTCTTTTTTCTTAGCTTTAACATACTCTCTAAGATCAAAAGTATGTACTTCTTCCTTATCACGATGTGGATATGAAGCTTTAGCATATTTCTTACCAAATTCCATTTGATAATATGGAACGAATTTAGTTTTAAATGGATTTTTACGCATACGCATGATAATAACTTCAAATTGTTTCATACGTTGTAAATCACTTATTGTAACTAGTGGTGTTGATGCTGTTTTATCATCTTTCTTAGACTTAACCTCACCACACATCTTAGATATTTCCTCTAATGCTTTTAATTCGGTAGTAATCAAATAAATTATATTTCCACAGTTACCTTTAATTGTTTCAGCATTTTCTTTACCATAAACTTGGTCAAGCTGAGCAAAGTTCTGAATAATCATCGTAAAACGAATTTGTCTACTACGTGCTGCTGTAATCATAGTAGTAATATCTTTAAGTGGTGGCATATTAGCAAACTCATCTAGTAAGAAATTAGTTCTAACCGGTAATTTTCCACCATGTTTTTGAGCAGTAGCAATTAGTGTTTCATAACATTGCTTAAGTAAAATAGTAACAAGAGAATGGTAAGTCTTTTTTTCATCTTGAATAACGATATATAAAACAGTTGGTCTCTCACCAATTGATGATAACTCAAAATCACTATGACTTAACATTTCAGATAGATTTTCACGTGTTGCGAATAATTTAATCTTTTGTTTAAATACAGATATAATAGAACCTTTAGTTTCACTAGGAGCCATAATAGTACCACTAGCGTTAGTATAAGCTGCTCCACCTGGATCCATCATATTGAAATATTCTTTCATATAAGTAGATCCACCAAATTTTTCTTCACCAACAGTTGTCATTAAACTAATACTATTAAGATTTACCTGATCTTCGGTTGCATCATCAAATAAAGCAAGTGAAAGTCCTGAAAAATAATCGGCTGATGTTTTCTCCCAGAATGGATCAGCATTTCCGGATTTCTCTTCATAAAGAATATTAGCAGCAAGGTCATCAAGTAACTCAATTGCTTTATCTTGATTACCACTTTTATACATACGATATGGAAGTGATAATGGATTCCAAGCATTACCATCTTGTGGATCACGGAAGTTTAATATTAAAACATTATAACCTTTTTCGCGTAACATATTAGAAGTTTGTTCATAAATTTCACCTTTAGGGTCAGTGATAATCATTGATTCTTTATGTTTAGCCAAAACCTCAACAGTTGGAAAAATTACCGTCTGTGTTTTACCACTTCCGGTAGCACCAATTACTAATGAATGATATTCGCCATTATCAACCCAAACTTCATCTTTCTTTATAATAAGTGGAATTCCAGCTACTTGAGAATCAACATCTCCCGGTCTAATCATAGCTATTCCCTTATCTTCTTTTATTTCCTTTTCTTTTGCCCATCTACTATATCCTTTATTAGATTTTTCACCAATAGAAATACCTATACCACTTTCTCTTTCAAAGAAATATGAAGATACTGATGCAAAAATACACCCTAAAAATATAAAATATAATACTAGTGTAACAGCAAGTCTACTAGAATCAAAAGCAGGAAAAGGATTAATACCATAAAATCTTCCATTAATAGCAAGTTCAGGAAAATTTAAAACACCTAAACAAACTATATATAATAGAAATATAGCAAACAATAGAAAAATTAATACATCTTGTGCATCTGCTTTAAATTTTAATTTCATAACTCCACTCCCCAACTTAAATTTGATTAGAATTTATTCTTTTATTTTTAAAATATGAATAAGTAATAGTACTAACAATTAGTATTATACCAACAAAAACTATAAAGTAAATTACTTTTTTAACAAATTCATTCTCATAATTAAATACAAACTCATCTTTTTTAATAGTAATTGATATAGCTGCATCATCTTTATTTTCTCTAGACAAGTTCCATGTATAATGATACCCCTTAGAAAAACTTGCATTATTATTTACTACTTTATGATTAGTTTTTAAATTAACAGTAATTGTATCTAATAAGGGATATTCATCAAAACACTTATTAGTAGTTGAAGTAGATATAATTATATTATCATCTTCTTCAATAATATTAAAATACTGATAACATTTTTTCACTATTGATGAATCATTAAAATTATCAAGTGTAAATTTATTATATTCTAACATTAAACCAAGTTTATCACTAGTATCTATCAAGGTATTTTTATAGTATTCAACATTATCTAATTTAATAGTATCATCTTCATCTACAACCGTAGAAGAAAAAGCGGGATAAGGGTATTTATAAGATGCGAGTAATAATTCACGGTAACTAAAGCCATATTTTACCTCATTATCCCAAGTATATGAACTAGTACTTACAAATTCCATTTTTTCTTTTACTTGATTATTATATATTTCTATATCATAACTACTACTACAACCAGTTACCATAAGTAAGAAAAATAGTAAAAATAATATTTTCTTTTTCATAATTCCTCCTATTGTGGATAATCCGAAACAGTCATTGTATTAGCATAGAAATCAGTCATATCAACTAAGTAATAAGGACCTGTACTAGTAAATGGTATAGTAACAACTCTAACTCCATTTTTTCCACTACTAGCTTCAGCTACTATGTATCCATCACTACTAGTACCTATTATCATACGAATATGACCACTAGTTCCATTATTATTAGGAGGAGCATTATATATTAAATCACCAGGTTGCGCTGTATTATCAGTAGTACCACTAAACCACTCTCTTTTATCGCCAGCTTCTCCCCATCCTTTGGCATTTTTAGATAAATATTGATATCCTCCATTATGAATAGCCCACGAGATAAATCCTGAACAATCAAGACCATTTATAGGGTAACTAGTATCTCCTGTATTAGTACCCCAACCTAGATCAATTCCATAACCAGTATATTTACCAGAAGGTGTTAACTCATAAGGCAAAATATAACCAGTTTGAGAATAAAATCCTGATGTTAAAGCAGTAGCAGCACTAACAACACCACTTCTAGTACCAAGTCCTGCTTTTTTAACTTGACTATAAATATAATCATTGAAAGCACTAATTGTAGTACCTGATGCTTCTATATAATCCTGAACTGGGCCTTGAATAATAATGGCACCATCAGTAGAAGTAGCTGATGATATAAGTTCAATTTCAACACCATCTGAATAGAAGAATTTTAATATTTCCTGATAATTATACCCCTCATCAGCAAGCTGGTAAGAATATAACTGACTCATACCCATACCATGACCATGCCCTGATATAACTAATTCAGTTAGTTTTTTATCAGTTAAAACAATGGTATGCTCTTCTCCATTAGGATCTTTTCTATAAGTTGCTTGATAAGTACCATCACTATTAAGCTGTGATGAACAACGACTATCAGCATAGCAGAACGAATCATAGTGTGATGAAAAAGGTACACCATTATAAGTTAATATCTCGCCTCTAGTTGAATTAGCAGCTTCACGAGCATTATCACTTATATCTCTACTAAATGTTTGCTGATTAGTACTATTAGTTATAGCTTTTTTACAGTAATCGGTTGCAATTAAGGCATAAGTACGTGCTGCAACTGCTTGAGCTTTTAATGCTTCCATATTCATACTAGTATAAGCTTCATGTTGAACAACACCAGCAACATACTCTTCAAAATCAAATGTACCCTCACCTTCTACTGTGATTCCACCAGGACACAAACTAGAAGGTCCAGAATATGAAACACTACAAGTTTGACTAGGACCAAATTCGCCATATAATGAATAAATATCATCAGCTATTGAAATAATTTGTTCTTTTCTTTTAACTGGATCATCTGATAATTCATCAGAATAATAATCTTCAATAAAACTATTAACGATATTCCAGTAATAAACACTATCCTTATAAGAATCAGCTGTACCAATACTTAATTCAGCGTCATTTTTAGGAAGTGCTGCATTAGCATAATTATCAGTACAAGTACCATCACTAGAAAATTGAGGATAATATAAGTAATATGCATAATTAGTTTCTTCATTTACTCTTTTAGTAAACCAATTTCCATTTTTATCATTACTTGCAATTAATTCAAAACTTGAACTATCTTTAGCATCACCATTAAATAAATTTAAATTACTACTATCTACTGGTACTTTTTCTAGTGAGCTTTTGCAGTAGCTTCCAGTATTATTATGGTGTGTATCATCAAGACTATATTGATTATTAATGATTTGCATCTTAGCTAGAAGACGAACATTTTTTTTCATTTTCTTATAATTATAGGATTCAGCCTTACCTTCACCGTTTTCAATTTCTTCAGCATCATCAACAACCTCTTGGTCTTCATCTAGCATATCATCAAAACTTCTGTTAATAGTAAGAGTAGCTGTAATTAAATTAACATCAATACAAACATTATATTTCTTATTCATATCAATTTGAACATCTTTAAGTTCTTGATAAAATTCTTCTTCTAACTCTTGTTGATCTTTACTAAAGAAGTCAACTGCTTTATCCCAAACACCTTTTATAAAATTAACGGCAGCTTCAATCGGAGCAAAGAATAACGCATAAATAATAGCTATTATTATAAATATTCCAACAAATACTAAAGCACCACAACCAGCACCAACAAGTAAAGTAGGATTTACCTTTTTAAATAAACTAAGTGCCTCTTCAGCCTGATCTGAACTATCTGTATTATCTTTATCTTTACTTTTTGAATCTGAACTACTATCACTATTGTTATCACTATCTTCTATTTTTTTATTCATACTAACTAAAGGTGGATTTTCTGCTAAATTTTTATTTAGAAGATCATTATTTAAACTATTAGGATTTGCACCTAAAACATCAACTGCTTTATCAGCAACATCCAAAGCACCACTATCATCTAACTTCTCTGCTGCCTTATTAACTACCGGAACCTTATTAATAACCTTACCAAGTGTATTTTCAAGTTCCTGACCTGCTTTAGTATTACTAGCTAAATTATAAATTTGATTACCTGCTGTACCTCCAAAATAAGTAGCAGCAGCTTTACCAGCTACGTGAGCTGTCTTTTTTGAAGCTTGTTCTTGATTATTATTATTACTATCATTCATACAGCTCACCTCTTTTTACTGCAAATTATAATCCTCCACCAGAACCGAATGATTCTAACTCTTCTGGTGTAACAATAACATTAATTCTCATACGACGATTTCCACAAACAAACAGTGCTTCTCCTTGAGAATAACGTTTTATACTTTCTTTTTCATTTTCATTTAAATCAATTAAACGGGCAAGATCATCAGTTGCTTGTTTTTTAAGTCCCATTACTAAGTAATATGATGCATTATCAAATATAGCTTTTCCATGAATAATAACTTCTGGTGCGGCAAAATCGCTAGGCTGTTGAGTAATGATAATTGAACCCGTATTATATTTACGAGCACGTCGCTGAACTTGTGCTAAAAATTCTGCTCCCAGTGCATTGCTACCAGATAATAAAACATGTGCTTCATCTACCATCAAACAAGTATTAACATTTTTATCTAAGCATAATCCCCATGCATACTTTAAAATATTAAAAAATAGTGCGTTACGAATATTATCAGCTGAATTCATTAATTCTTTAATATTAAAAACAATAAAATCAGTATTAGGATTAACAGTTGTATGGCCATCAAAATAATATCTAAGTTCTTGGGTTAATGGCCTTATTTTAAGCTCTAATTTTTCCATTATCATTCTTTCTTGAGTTTGTTCTGTCATTGACATTAAACGTCCACGAATAGTCTGATAAACATCTGAAAATGTTGGATAATCATTAGCTGTGTAATTATAAAAATTAGATGTAAAATCAATTCCAAATCTACGATATGTATCCTGTACTATTTCACTAAACATAGTAAGTACATCTTCTTCAATAGAAGGATCATAATATCTCATAAAACCTTTTAAGAACTGCAAAGTACGAGTTAAAACTGTATAGCCAAGTCCTTCTTTAATTTCATCTTCATCGGCATCAATTACGATTTGAAGTGGATTAATCATACCATATTCTCCACCTTTACCAAGATCTATTGATTCACCACCAAAGTTATTTGCCATTTCATAAAGTTCGTTTTCAGGGTCAATGGCAACAATCTGATAACCATTTCTAATATGACTTCTAAGCATCAATTTAGCTGCAGTTGATTTACCACTACCTGATGTACCTAAAATAATCAAGTTAGCATTATTACGATTGTTTTCTTTCTTTATTTGATATAAGAACTGGTTAAATAAGATAACACCACCAGAAAAATCAACTCCAAGTAATGTTGATAAACCTGGATCTTTGATACTATCAAAGATAAATGGATACATAGCTGCTATTGTAGGTGATGGAATTGGTGTACCAATACGATTTTCAACATCTTGTTTTGGAAAAATAGGAACAATTGATTTTAATATTTTTTCTTGTTCAAAACGAAGTGATATACCACGCATTTCCATGGCATCCAAATAGTTTTTAACATTTATTTTCTTAAGTTCCAAGTCTTCCTTTGTATCAGCAGTAATCATAATATGCATTTGATAATCAAAGATTTTAGCCTGACTACCAGCAAGCATCGTAACAAAAGATTCAAGTGATTCATAATCCAATCTAATTCGCTCACGAATAGTATTATCTCTCTCATCCTGATACCTAGTTTTTAAATCAGCTATTTGTTTATTTATCATTTTTGACATAGTAGAAAAAGGTACTGGAATATGTTTAGCAACAACTTTAATACCAGACATACTAGTTAATGATGATAAATAGCCAGGATATATATATTTTGGATATGAAACAATTGTTAATATTGTTGCATACTTACCACTAACAATAAAATCACCAGCATTAAACTGTAACCCCTTAGGAGCAATTTCAGATTTAAATATACTCATTGTGGCATCACCATCCCAAACGTTGTACTAGTTCCACCATTTAAGAAATTATCTAAAATAATTCTTAAATCTTCATTACTAGTCTGGCTTGCTATTAAACCAGCCGTTGAAAGTCCACTAATCATAGAACGAACTCTCTTTTGAAGTAACTCTACATTCTTCTCTTTAAAAAGAAGATAATATTCTGTATCAACTACATTATTACTTTTAAAGTAATTACCTTTTTGAATATCTTGACTAATTAATTTACGAATTTGTTGGTTTTGTTGATTTTGATATTGTAACTGAAGCTGTGATAAATATATTGAAATATCAACAGGTTTATCAGCAACAACCAACCAAAATTCATAGTCAATTGTATTATAAAAGTTTTTAAGAGCAATAAGCACACTATTCTGAGAATCCTCATCAAGAATAAAAATGTTACGTGGCGTTATTTTAACACCAGACACTTTATCTTGATTAGGTAAAATAATCATACCATTAGTAATTGACTGAATATTAATCCAGTCTTCAGTCCATTTACTTTGAGCTTCCTTCATCAAAGAAACACCAACCCTTCCATATATAACGATTCCTTTGTGTTAAATATTTATATATTTCAATTATTAATTGCCTAACGTTATGGTAATAGGCAACTGGTAATACGAGAAGACCAGTAATAATACCAGGAGATATCGCAAGTATTGCTACCCAAAGTATATCCATAGGTAAAAACATAACAAGTAGTAATGTTGTTAACAAACCACTACCAAATATAATTAAATCTATTGGCATAAATAATCCCAGTATTAACTGTCCTCTTTTCGTATTTGCCGGAATCAAATAATTTCCATTCACTATCTATCACACTTTCCTTTCTATTTTTTTGTAGCTTCTGCATTGGCTTTTGCTGCTTTATAACCAGGATCAGTAACAACACCTGTAACGTGTTTGTTAGTTTCACCAAGTGCTTGCTTGATACCAATAGTATCACCTTTAGAAGCATCAGCGCCTTTAATACCATAAGTAGAAAAATCAACTTTAAGATTAACATCTTTAGCCGCATCAGAGGCAAGTCTATAATCATTATACTCTGTACCAAAATCATTAAATACGTCATTATTTGTAGGATCTTGTTCATGTCTCTGAACAGCTGCTACTAAACGTTTACCATGTGCCTGTGTTTGCATATCTTTAATTTTATCTAAAGATAATTGAGCATCTTGCCAAGTGGCAACAGTTTTATACTTTGGACGACTAACATATGAATGTGAATCACTATCCCATACATTTTCAGTACCATCTTGCACTTGTTTTGACCAACCATGATCAATAAACCATTGTAAACTTTGAGTATTACCTGCTTTAGCACCTTCAGTATGTGACATGAATTCTAGATAATTAATTCCCTTATGCTGAGCATCTAAATCAATTTTTAAATCAGTTTTTTCAAGTGCTTTTTTCTCTAAAGTGTTCTTATATGCCAAAATAGCCTTATTAGCTGATTCGTAACCAGTCTTTTCTTTAGTCATTCTATCATAATCACTTTCACCAGAAAATAAAGTCTGTGCCCTAGTGCTTAATCTACCACCAAATGTAGAACCAGAACTAATCCTAGATAAAGCTGTTGCATTATTTTTAGCTTGCGCATCAATTCCAGTTAATAAAGTAGGCTTATCAGTAGATAATAAAGCGTTACCGCCAGCACCAATAGCGCCTAAACCACTAAATAATGATTTACCAAAATTTGTAAAGGCTCTTATTGGAGAAAGACCATTTTTTCTATTTTCTCTATCATACTCATTTCTAGCACGAAGCATAGAGCGTGTAGCACCAATTCCACCAACGGCAGTAGCACCCATTCCTAACATTCTAACAAAGTTACCTTTATCTTTAATACCAAGTGCATCAAAAATAAATTTAGGAGCGCTTTTACCAAAAAAGAATAAGCCAACCATTAAGAAAGACAATAACATCGTACCATCCCAAACTGCCAATGCACCACCACTCGTACTAGAAAAGAATCCTCTCCAAGCATCTTTAGTTACCATAAAATCTACTATATAAACAATAAAGTATAATATTCCAAGATTAATGAATAATTCTCCCCACGTCATCATAAATGTTTTGATCCAATGAGAAAAGGCACCATCCTTACTTGATTTAGGATCAATATAACTAATAACTGGAATAGGTGCCATCATTCTAAGAATTATCAATTTAATAGCACGAATAGCTACTTGTATAGCCATTGAAAATAAACAATAACACATTGCAACACCAACTATCGTCGATATAACAGGCAAATAATCATAGCGATATGTTTTACTTTCACTACTACTGCAAATATCATTAATACTAGCTGTTAGCTCCTCTAAATCCTCAATTTCTCCACCTTCACAATCTTTATGTTTGTGAACAAATGCCTGCACCATAGTAACAGCCATATTCTTAGATACAGTAGAAACATCATCACTCTTCATTGGATTAGCTGTTCCAACAATGATTCTAGGAATAACTGGAAGTAATTTATTTTGAAATTCTGTCATAAAGCTAAAGAAGGTTGGTAGCATAATAAGCATTAAAAGTACTGTTATTATTCTTGTAACAACCTTTGACACTCCTTGTTCCTTATCATTTATTTTATCTGGATTAACTAAATATGTGATAAGAGAAATAGTAATTTTAAATAACATAAATATTCCCAAAATAACATATACTCTTTTTTCAATACTCTCATAAAAGCCAGTTAGTTCAAAATTAGCAAGTTGAAAAATTATTCTTAAAATTATAGATGCAACAGAATAAACACAATAATCAAAAAAGGCAAAAACTATCCTTAAAAGGCCCAAAAATACATTCTTTGTGGTCATAATTAAAATTAAATTCATACCATCACTCCCCTATTCCACAAGTTGAAGTAGCAGCTCCCGTTAAATCATTAAATATATCTAAAAGGAAGCTTAAAATAATAGGAATAAAAAATAATGCAACGGCGATGATTAAACGTTTAACAAATTTACTGCTTGCCTTCTTTAAGGCATCCTTATCATCCTGTAGTATAGCACCAGCGAAATCAACACTACCCATAATAATAACGAAAATAGGTGCTATTATTTGAATCCAACGGAAAACCTTATTAATAAAATCAATTAAATCATCACCTAAAATACCTTCACAATTAACTTTAGTTTGATCTCCCCAATCAACAGAATCATTTTTTTTATGATCATTACTAGTTGCATCTTTAGTAGAAATATTATAATAACCATCTTCCTGATAAGAAACTACGTATTTTGATTTATCTGGACAAGTACCAGTTCTAAATATAGATGAAGTACCAGAATTTCTTATTTCAAACTCATTAATATAAGCTCGGCAGACACCAATTAAATCTGTTTTAAAATTAATATCAACAAGTTTATTGTCTGTTGTATATAGTTGACATCCATTGGTTAATGTAGTACATGGATCTTGATTTGAAATTGAATCAGTATTTTTATTTATCTCATTATAATTTTGAAAGCTATTACCATCTGCACTTACAGTAATAACAGGTGAAACTTTAACATAATTTTTGCCAGTTGGTTCATTTTCAGAAATAGTTACATACTTGTAAAAATCCATTGTTGATATTCTTTGAGAATTGTCTACAATAAGATATATCGTTTTACATTGACTATAGCTTCTAGAACCATCAAAGTACTTATATATTTGACTATCCATTGGAAGATAATTTTCAGAACTATATGAATCACCATCACTTGTTTTAAAATTCCAGCTAAATTTATAGGCTGATTGATCAGTACTATCCTTCCAATTTTTTTCATTATCCTTATATGAACTCTTACCCACACTAAAAACTAAATTATAAGTAATATTATCAAAATCTTCACCATCAGCATTAAATTTGCCACCAGTAAGTTCAGCATCAACATTCCAAGTACACTTTGTAAAATTAATCTCGCTTTCAGTAATAGCATCAACATTAACATTAATAAAATTAATTATTAAAAAGCTGATAATTGTAAATAAAATTTTATTTCTAGCTTTCATTATTACTCACCCCTACTCTATATTAAGCCAACAATTCTTCCAATCATCTCTATTACCAACATCTGTTTTAGCAACCATACCAATTACTATTGAAACAATCGTTGTTATAAAGAATACAAAAATAGCTGATAAGATTCTTTTTACAAATTTTGAAACACTATCTTTACCACTTTTATCATCACCAGACATCATAGCTTTAATAAGATCAATAGTACCCATTAATATTAATAAAATTGGCACAAAAATTTGAATTGTATTAAAAACTACTCTCTTTAAAAATATTATTGCTGGCTTTAATGCTGTAGGGCATCCATATTCATCATTGTCATCTTTATCAGCACTAGAATTGCCACAAGAAGGATTAGTTATTTTACAATCACCAGAACAAAACTGTTCATAATTTTCGTCTGTTTTGTTACAATAACTATTAATAATAGAATTAGTAATATCGGTATTTGATTGAACTGCTTTTATAATACCAGAATTAGTTTCATAAAAAATATCTTCACAATTTGATGTAGGCATAACACTGCCAAGAGGAAGTTCTCTTGTTGGAACAGTAACACTAACATCATATAAATCTGGAAGAGATATTTCCCAATTAAAGGTATCCTTTTTTGTAAGTGTTATTTTAGCCCCAGTCATTTGTCCAACATATGAGCAACTAAAACTATCGGCATAGACACTATCACTAAACACAACGATACTTAATATCATAACTATTAATAAACTTATTTTCTTTAATGTTATTTTCATAATCAACACTCCTTGAAGTAAAATAATCCAAAATAATTATAACATAAAAAAAATAATAGCAAAACATATAATTTGCTATTATTTAAATTTTTATGAATTATACTAGTTACCAGCAGCGTCCCAGCAAGCACCCCAACCAGTAGTATCACCAGTGCCACCATGTTCATCACCACTAACATTAGCAAATAAATTCATAACTAATGTTACGATAGTTACTACAAAGAAAATAGCTACGGCGTAAATTACACGTTTAATTAATTTACTAGTTGCACCTTTAATTTCTTTATCGTCACTTGACATAACAGCTTTACCTAAATCAATTGAACCCATTAATATTAAAACAATAGGGATACCAATTTGAATTAAAGGAAAAACACCTTTTCTAATAAATTGAACTATTGGTAATAAACCATTACAAGCATCAGCCATTATTTGTGTTAAATTAGACATAAACATCCTCCTTCGTATGTACTTATAATATAATAAGTTCTACATTTAGTCAATATAGAAAAAATATGTTTACAAAAATTGACATAATAATAAAATTAATAAGTAAATAAGCACTTCCATTATAAATAAAAAACAAAGAAAATTAATTTTATTCTTTGTTTAATAATTATTTATACCAAGTTTACTAAGTAGGTTTGATAATACATCGGTATTATTAAGTCTCTCATCAAGTGGTGGTAATACAAAGAAAGTTTTAATACCAGCTTCATATTCAAATTCTTTAACATCACTTTCTGGTAAAATACTTTGTGCCACAACTATTTTTCTACCAGCAAGTTTCTCAAATATCTTACGATCCCTCAACATTAACTTATTTAATTTTATAGTAGATGGTTCTATTAAATAAAGTACATCATTACATACTTCCTCATTACCACTACTATTTAAATCAACTAAAATAACACTAAAAGCCTTCCTTTTTAATAACTCACTAGCTAAGTTATCTTTAGTAACAGATATCATATCTTGATCGTGAAAGTATGAAAAATCTCTTTTATCAACTTCAATTGCCAAAACAGATTTACCCATATTTTTTATTTCACGTTTCAACATATAAGTTAACATAGTAGCGCCAGAATGTTCAGTAACATTTTTAATACCCAAAATATAAGTTCCAGCCTGAACTACTTGTTGAACTCCACCATCACTAATAACTACACCACCACTATCTGATGAGCCACCATCTATTTGATGTAAATGAGCAACATCACGGTAAGTATTAGGATTATTAAGTAAATAATTTACACCATCCAAGTTAGTAGTAAAGTTATAAATTCCCATTGAAATTAATTTTGATAAAAAGCTAGGTGCTAAACATTCAGGTGTATCCGGTAATAAAACAATAATCTTTTCAATATCAAGTGACATTGCAAATTTTTGTAAATTACGAACGTCTTTATAATTTTTTATGGCCGTTAAATCAAGAATCATTCTGCCAAAAAAGAAATTAGAAAACATTTCAATTAATTCATCAGCATCAAATACACCATGTACAGATTTTATTATTTCAATATCCAAATTAGAAAGTTCTGCTTGTCTTTCATTTGATATAATTACATTCATTTAATCACCAGCCTTTACTCACAAGTAGGTAAACCAGAATTAGCACCAGATGAGTATATTAATGCTGTTTCACCTTTTGTAGTAAATACATTATTCATAGCTGCTATTTCTGGAAATATCTTATTAAAAATAGGAATATCAATATCTACAAATGTTAAAACAGTATAATACGCACCTTTATATAAAGAATTATCACTTGATGTACCTGCAATATCTACTTTTTCATATTTATAGCAAAATAATCCATTATTAAGAGGAGCTTCTGTATAGCCATCTGGACAAGTCCTCTCACCTTTTTGAACGCCATAATTAGTTCTTAAAAATAAATCATCAATTTGCGTAACAGCACTGCAAGTTAATCCTTCATTCTTTTCGATAATACTCCTAATTTCATTCTTAACGCGAAAGGCTTTAGTGTAATTAACACTAAAAGCCAAATAGCAATTAACAATAATTAAAAATATTAAAATCATTTGCATGCTTAACGCACCACCTATAGCGTCTCTCACACTATCACCACTTTTCTATATTAACCTTGTGCACAAGCATCAGGATTTTCTTTACAATCAGTACCAATATTATTCCATTGACCAGTAATTGTATTTTTTATTTGTGGCCACATAAACCAGAAAAATGCAATAATTGCTCCAATTGCGATAATTGTAACAACAGTCATATTTAATTCACCGGTTGCCTCTTTCATTTACATTCCCTCCTTATTTTATACATTCTTATTATACCATAAATTTTAATCATTACTATATTTTTTTAAAAATTTTATACATTATACTGTCATCTTCATTACTATCTAAATCACTATAATATTTTGTATATATAACTTCATAATTAGAATTATTAGATAAATATTTATACATAGGACTATAATTATCAACTAATAAGTGTGTAAATTGATATTTTTCTAAAAATAATTCTATATCCAATTTTCCTGATTCTAACTGATATAATTCCTTTAAAATATCATACTTTTTGTTATTAGCTTTAAGAAATATTTCAGCACGACTATCACTATAAGTTTTAACCCCTAAGTATTCAGCATAATTACACTCTTCATAAATACAAAAAAGTCTAATATCACTAATATTTTCTTGGTTTACCATAGTGTTAACACCAGTAGCAATGCTACTAGAAAAATTAACTTTTGAATTATTTACATGATATAAAAGTGTTAGTAATACCAAGATACATAATATTAAGAATAAAGATTTAGCTCTTTTTTTTAGCTTATCACTAGGTTCCTTGACTACATAAAATTTATCTTGCAAATAATAAGAAATTGGATAAATAGAACCAATTATAAAAAATAAAAGACCTCTATTTGAAGAAATAGCCAAATAAGTAGTACCAATTAATAATAAGAAATGATATATCTTAATTTCTTTTTTTATATAAATTATATATATCAAATATACTAAAAAAATAATTAAATATGTAGTAATACCAGCAAAATTATGAATGCTAGGTACCATCATCTCACCAACTAAATTATAAATCCATGAAACATTATAAGAAGTTAATACATAGGTCATTGCTTTTATACCATATGGATTAATAAATCCAGCTATTATCATACCCAAAATAGGAACTAAAAAATCTCTTCTTTTACCACCAGTAGATACAACCTTTCCAATTTTAAATGAAAACGTATTAATAAAAAATGGTAGAAAAAAACAAAATAACATTAACCACATAGAAGCATGACAATTTATCATTATTAATGATAGTAATGGTAAAAATAATAACACTCTTTTTTCTTTAGTTTTTTCATACTTTTCTAATATGTATAATTCTGTTAATAATAAAGATGTAGAAAATATCTGTGGACGTGATGTTAAAAAAGATAAATCAAATAAAGTTACTATAATAGTAGTAAATAATGCTGAAAGATTTCTCTTATTATTAGTAACTAACATTAATAATTTATAAGTTATAAATACTATATAAATATTTACTAAGTTAACAATGAAATATATACCATTATTACCAAATAAACTATAGGTTTTATAAAATAACACATCTATTAACCATTGTTGAATCACTAAATTTAGTCCTTCGTGAATAGTAAAAGGATCAATATTAGGAAATCCATGATTTAAGATGTACTTCCCATAATTTAAAATAAACCAAGTATCATCATTCAAATAAGTTGAACAAATAGCACCAAAACATATGGGAATTAATAAAAAACAAAATGCTTCCCACTTAGAAGGATGATAGTTTATAATTTTATTTTTTATTTTATTTATTATTTTCATAATATCATTTATCACTTGCACTTTCTTGATAATCCTTTTCAGTATTTACATTCCATATATTATCTTTTTTCTTTTTATTATTAATTATATTTTTAACAGTTTCAAAAGAAGTTATCATTGAATGATCCATATTATTATATCTATGTTGGCCGTTTCTACCAACGCAATATAAATTATCAAATTTATCTAAGTATTTAATTAATTTATCAATTTCAGAATAAGTATCAAAATATGCAGGATATGCTTTTTTTACTTTTTCTCTATGATGATCTAACACATCAGCCCTGTTAATGATTCCCATAGATACAAGTTCATTAATAGCAAATTCACTACATTCCTTATCAGACATATTCCAAAAATCATCATTTTCACTACAAAAATATTCAAGTCCTATCCATACAGTATCATCAGGATTTTTAACCATATATGGACTCCAGTTATTAAATATTTGAATTCTACCTATTTTAACATCAGATTCTTGGACATAAATCCAACAATCAGGTACAATATTACCTAAAGTTTTAATATTAGTTTCATTTTTTAAATTTAATTTTTTAACCAATAATCCTACTGTAACAAAATCACGATAAGGAAGACCATTAGCTATTATTTGGATATTTTTAGGTACATTACCATTAATGTCATTTACTAAATCTTTAAGTGGCATAGAAGAAATAAAAATATCACCTTTTATTTCAACTTCAGTACCATTATTATCACAAACAACAGAAATAATTTTATTATCTCTTATATTTATTTTAACAACTTTATGTTTTTTTAATACTGTTCCACCCATATTTTCTATTTCTTGACTAACATCATCCCACAACTGACCTGGTCCATATTTTGGGTAAATGAATTCTTCAATCAAGGAAGTTTCCTTCTTGCCACCATTTATATGAAAAGTTTTCTTAAACATATCTTTTATTACTAAAGTAACAGATAGTCCCTTAACTCTTTGACTACCCCAATCAGCTGATATTTCCTTAGGATGCCTACCCCAAAGTTTCTCTGTATATCCTTCAAAAAACATACTATATAATTTTTTTCCAAAACGATTAATATAAAAATTTTCAAGTGAATCTTCTTTTTTCTTAACAACTGTACTCTTTAAATAACTAAAACCACAAGATATAGTTCTTTTAAATCCCATGTTTTTAAAAGTTTCTTTTTTCATACTAATTGGATAATCAAAAAACTTCTTTAAATAATAAATTCTAGAAACTCTATTTCTAATTAGCATAACTTTGTCTTCTTTTTCGGGATCAGGACCATCTTTTACTAGCCTTTTTTTTCTCTTTAACTTTTTATCATCATAACTTGGCTTACCTTGAATAGATAAAAAATGTGTCCAGAAATTAATGACTTCTTGATTCTTAGAAAAAAAACGATGACCTCCAATATCCATTCTATTTCCGTGATAATTAATAGTTCTAGAAATTCCACCGATTTCATTTGTACTTTCTAAAACTATTACATCATATTTTTTGCTTTTAGTTAATAATTCATATCCAGCTGTTAAGCCAGCTGGACCAGCACCAATAATAACTACCTTTTGTTTCTTCATATTTATAACTCCATAATAAAATATCAGTACTATAAACTACACTCATTATATCATCAAATTAGCAATTTTAAATCAAAAAAAAATTGCTATAAAAACAATTCTTTTTTAAATATTTGTAAACATATAAAGCATAGCCATTAATATAAGTACCATTACACCAGCACCAGTTGCAACTAACATAATCATAGTTTGACTTTCCATATGATTTAGACGCTCTTTATATTTTTGCTCTCTTGCTTTAGCTTGTAAATTAGAAACTGTTCTAGAAAACATCAACAATCTTTCCTGTTTATCTTCTTGTTTACCAAGACCTAAACGATATAAAAGTCTCATCATTCTCATTGAATCTCTAACTGGATAATCATTAGCAAATTCCATATAAGGATCAATTGATGAATCACCAGCATCAATCTTAGCAATCATTTCTCTTAAACCAGGTTTAAAAATATCAGGAGCATCATCAATAGATTTAGCAAGTGCAACAGGAACAGTATAATGTTGAACTAATATTTCTAAACCCTTCAAATAGTAAGGAAGCATAATATCAATATCATGTAAATGTTTTTTATAATATTTTTTAAGTGATGTATAACTTGATTTAAATGTAATATAACCAACAACAATAGATAACACAATATTAATTGCACTTAACTCAGTTAAAAAGATAAATAAGAAAACAACTGTAACCAAAAATCCCATTTTAAGCCTTTTATTAAATAAAATATTAGGATCGACCTTTTCGCCATACCTAGCAGCTACTAAAAAGTCATAATCACTTTCCTTTAGCATATAAAGTACATCTTGATTGTCTTGAATAAATTTTTTACCATTAATAGTATTATTATAAAGTAAAACACCAAATATTATTGCTCCACAAATAATTACTTCCATTATTCAGCACCAACGTTCTCGTTATAATATTTTTCTCCTTTAAGAAGAAAATAACTATTAATAATTAAAATACCGTGTAACACAATTAACATTACAGGATTACTTAATATAGCAATATAAGTTTCACGTCCAAGTAAATATTGAACTAACATAACCATCAAATATAACATAACACCATACTTTAAAAAGGATTTATGGAAATTAGCTCTATCTATACGGTCACGATATACACTTTCAACCAACATATCTATATCAAGTTGCATGTTTTCTAAAGATTCTCCAGAATCTCTTGCACCTTCTTTAGTTATCTGTAAAAATAGTTGATGCATATTTTTAACAATATAATAAGGATATTTTTCACTCATAAATTGAACTGATTCATCAATAGAACCATTTTGATATGCAAGTGAAATCATCATATTAACATCAGATAACACAGGATCTTCTAATACACCACTTGCTGCTACCCCTTCAAGGGATTTAACAAAACTCTGAGTAGTTGCAAATTCCATTATAGTATTTGTTGTATATACTTGAATCTGTTCAAATAAAAATTCACTATATACTCTTTTACATCTCAAAAAAGCCAAATAAGGAATACATGCATTAGCTATTAAAATATAAATTATTGAAATAAATAAGTTATAAAAATACAAGTAAGAAATTACACCGGCAAAAATAGTAAAAACTATAACTTGAATTATATATTGCTTAGGAGTATATTCTTGACCTAATTCTTTAGTCTTCTCTCTTACAACTTTAAAAGAGTAAGGAGCAAACTTATCATAAATTACGCCAGCTTGTTCAGTGATAAATTTATAAACATTCTGGCCACGATATCGTCTATATATGAAAACAAATAAGGCGATTAATAATATTATAACTAATTCCATTTTCATCACTCCCTTACTATTAATTTGTTTGATTTATATTTGTATCAAATTGAAAAAACTTAGGTGCTCCAGTATTATCATTAGTAACACCAACCTGATTATTATCCAATTTAGATGAAAGTAAAAAATCAGAGTTAGTATTTATATTAGGATTAGTAGTATTTTCTATGTTTACATCAGCTGGTTTAAAAACTAATTCATTTGATTCAGCTCCAACCGGAATATCTGGTCTTGGTATAGTAAATATATCATTATTACTTTGAGAAGTATTAACATTATTAGTTTGATTATTTACATTAGTAAAAATATTATCAATATCAACTAAATTAGGATTAATATTATTACTATTATTTATAACATCTTGATTGCTAGAAAAATTAGGATTAACATTTACAGTATTGTCTAAATTATTAATTGGCATATTAGTATTTAAAGTATTATTAACATTATTAATAGTACTAACACTTTCTACACCATTAAAATTTGGAATATTACTATTAGTGAAAATATCAACTGGTCTATTAATAGTATCTACGCTATCATTAATATCAACAGCTTTTACTTCTTGATTAGAATTATTAGTATTAATATCAGTACCTATATTAATATTAGTATTATCAATACTTCCACTAGTATTAACAGTAGTATCAATAGTATTAACTTTCTCTAAATTAGAGTTATTATTTAAGTCTACCTCTTCTTTATTAATATCATTAATTGAAATACCACTATCACTAGTATCAGTATCATCTATATTACTCTCTATATCAATATTTTGTCCAAGTAGATAATCAATCAAATGCTGACTAGGTTTTTTCTTTTCTATCTTTCCAATCATGTTTTTCTGATAAATAACATTATATACCGGTTTATTAGTCTCTTCATCTATATAAAACTCCGTGATTTCATCTATTTCACGATGAAATTTACCATATTTTCTACTATAATATGCCTTAATATGAACACCAATTTGAATATAACGATAAATAGTACTTAAGAACTGATCAACATCCAAATCTGTTTCCATAAGTGAATATAGACGATGTGGAATAGCACTAGCTTTATCAGAGTGAATAGTAGATAAAATATTATGTCCTGATGAAATTGAGTTACGAACAGCAGTAACGGCTTCTGCACTACGAACCTCTGATAACAATATCCATTTAGGATTTTGTCTCATACAAGTAACAAGTACATCAGAATATGATGCTATATTATTAGTCTTCATAGCAACAATATCACGATGAGGATAAATTTTATCTAAGTGAAGTTCCAAAGTATCCTCAATCGTAATAATTTTTTCATTTTCTTTAGTATGACTAGCTAAATATTTAACAAACTCAGTTTTACCACTACCAGTTTCACCACATACCATGATATTACAGTGCCCATGAACACATTTTATCAAAAAATCATGTATATCTTTAGTAATATAATCTTCTTTTAATAAATTTTCTTCTTTTAGACGAATCTTAGCTGGAGTCTTACGAATAACTAACGCGATACCATTGGTAGCAATTGATTCATGGACAAAGTTAAGACGTAATTCAGGACTCTCAGCATCCAAAAAGGGACTGGCATTATTGAATGTAGTACCCATTACATTTGAACACTGAAAGGCAAGTTTTTCAACCACTGAATTATTTATTTTTGGATTATCAACTCGGTAAGAGCCTTTTTCTAATGAACGAAGCCAGATTTGGCCATTATTAGTATAAGAAATATCAGTAATATCATCATTATCAATATATTCTTTAAATGCCCCAAAATCAAGTTGTTCAAACATACTATCTTTCATGACAATTCCCCTTTTTATTCTTTTTTCTATTGATTTGGATTTATAGTAATTGTTCCATCAGGATTTTCAGTAATACTAGCATCCCAAACAGTAACTTTATTAATAAATTCTTTAAGTACTTCACTAGATATAGCTACTTCACCAGGATTTTCTTTTAAAGATTCAGCAGTAGGTACAGGAATAAGTGTTACTTCATATGTTCTTAAATACATTGCTTTACGAAGTAAGATATGATACTCTTCAGGTACTGCAAATATTATTTGAGATGGTACTTTAACATCTTCTAAGTTTTCAAATACACTATCACCATTAGCATCAACTACGTCAATTACTTTAACATTTTCAAGTAATTTACCTACCATAATTTTATCTTTTGTATCACTGGTCATATTGTCTTCATCTATTTTATTTACAGCTTTTAAGTAAATATCAATATAATTGCCTGGATAAATCTTATTACCATATGTAGTAGTTGTATTAACACTCATATTAACAAGTACATACCCTTCAGGATAATCATAAATGATTGAATCTGGTAAATCGCTCTTAGATACTACGATACTACCATAAAATAAACTTCCTTGAGGAATAATTGTATCTGCTCTTACATATTTTCCTACTATTTTAGAAACATCAGTAATAGCATTACCCTTTAACATTGCAGGTGGTACTTCAATACTACCTATCATATCACTAGTTATCTTTGTCTTTGGATTAATTGTTGTTGTTGCATATGGAACTGTAATTGGATTAATTGCTTTTTTAATACGATAATTATATCCAGCATATAACACAATTATAGCTACTACTACACCAACAAAAGTTACAGTATTTTTGTTTGTTAAAAACTTTTTAACTGTTATGGAAAAATTTCCTTTCATAAAATCACCCTTTCTATTCAGTTACGCTTTGTAAAAGCCTATCTTCTTCATATTTAGTTTCTAATATTGCATCAATTTTTTGAGTAATATCAAAATTATCACCAGCAAAAGTAGCAACAGTACTAGAGCCAATCTGTATACTTACTTTTGGCGGAGTCTCATTCAAATCTATCACTTTTACATGATAATTACGATCTTGGTTAACGTTTGCAGCAAATCTTCTTACAAAGCTTTCTAAGAACTTCTCACGATCCATTCTAATAACACCTGTTGTTCTATAATAAGAAGTATCAACAGCATCTATCATTGCTGCTTCGGTTGTTTCTTCTAGTAAATAATAATCAAGTTCACTACCAGATTGATAATTTTGAATTATATTTACGGCTGCCAGTGTTAATACACCAAGTATAATAATACCTGTTATCATCATTCCTCTACTCATATTTACCTCCTATTTATCTGAACATTCATTATTCTTAGAATTATTGCATCCAGCAATTGCTTTACGTTCATCTATACCCTTACCATTTGTATCGTAAGTTATATATTCACCACTTGATTCATCACCGCTGTTACCGTTAACATTATCTAAAAATTTACTTGTACAAATTACTTGTTGTTTAGCATTAGTATAACAGCTCATATTATAATCTAGGTAATTTTTTGAACCATCATTATTATAATCTTTAACACTCTTATTATATTTTCTAATATTACGTATATTTTCTCTAGTTAAAGTAAATTCATAATCAACTTCTGATGAATCAGTATAAATACTATAGCCCTTACTTTGAATACTACTAATTAACTTTTCAGGATCAACTGCATAACTATATCCAGATCTATCTTTAGTTAAAGCTGCATTAGTAGCCTTACCATCACTTGTTATAGTACCAGTCCAATTAAATCTAGCATTACGGTTATTTGGGAACATATCAGTTAAAGTAATTGGTCTAAATATGTAACGAAGACCCGAATCAGAAGAAGGCATTGTTGTTGCAGTAGGATCATCACTTGGAGTTGGAATTAATCCACCATCAGTACCATATAAACAATCAATATTAACACCATTACCTTCTGTACCCCATTGATTCCAGCTACCTATATTATAAAATCTAACATGAATATTCTTAATATAATCATCAGTTGAATCACTTACAACTGCTTCATTATAATAAGGCCAGTTTCTATAATTGTTGATAATTCTAGTATCAAACTGAGTAAAATATTTATTCTGTGCTGAATAATAATTTGGGTTATTATCATAACTAGTATCTGTATTAGTATTTGATTTATTATATACAACATCATTACCATTTACTTTAGAAACATAAGCAGCTCCAATACTAACAGTTACTGTTCTAGAAATTTTATATTCAGAAATATCCTTTTTTATATGTTCATTAATAAAGGTTTGATCTAAATTACCTTTAGTTGGATCAGCTAAATTAGTGCTTGATTGATAAGTTATTTGTGTATTTCCAATTGTTTCTTCTGATAGTATTTTATAATCACCATCTTTGTTACTAAATTTAGTAGTTTTAGATTTATAATCACCATTAGCTTGTCTATTATAATCTTCATCTACGATAATTTCATATTTTTCATTTTCAATAGTAGAATTACTAAATTCTTTAATAGCAGAAATTACATTATTATATTCATCTTCACTAGCTGTAATTTTATTCTTATAAGAATTACTATCATCACAAGGCCAGTTAGTATAAACTTCATAACATTTAGTACCAGTTGATTGACCATTAGAGTTACAACTATTTAAATAAGTAAATGTTACACCATGCTCTGTTGTACAAGTAGTATTATCTGTACAATAAGTTCCGCATCCATTATCAATATTATTACCTGATATTACGCACCCACTACTAATAGGTAAATTAGTAGCTCCACCATCAGTTGTACCTATTAAATTAGGATTGCCTTTATTAGTTGCTAACCTTAATGTTTTATAGCTATTACTACTAGCATTTAAAAAAGAATAATCTTTAAGGTTAGTTTTATAGGAATAAGAAACATTTTTACCATAAATTTTACTATAACATGAGTTAATACAATTTTGAGTATATGTTCCACCATCACAGCTATTAACACAACTATCAAAATCTTCATTCGGACCAGCACCATTTTCACCATGGTGATTAGCAGGTCCACCCCAACATTCTACACTATACTTACAAGAATCTAAATATTTAGGTTCAGAAATCTTTATAGGAGTACATTGTCTATTTACTACAAATTTAGCACTATAACCAAACCCCATACCAGCTTTAGAAACTTTAGGATCATCATACTCTACAGAGATTGTTTCTGTACAGAAAGCTTTCCAATAAGTACCAGTACCAGGAATATCTAAAAAGCCCGTTTTAGTACTAAAACCTAACTGTCGATTTATTGTACTACTATTATTTTCAAACAAACATGTAAAATTATTAGAAGTAGCTACATTAGATTCTAACATAGTATGTATTTTTTTTACTTCTTCAATTTTATTTAAAATATTATTACGAATAGTATTTAATTCACTATATTGAATTGTATCACTATCACAATCAGATACCATAATTCTTTCAACAGAACCACTTGCATATTTACTACGAAAATCTGTACATATAGGGTCATTATACATTGGGTTAGGAACAGTTGATGGAACAGCACCCATAATATAACCTAGTCTTTCACCATTACAACCATCTGATGTATCATCTAAATAAAAGATAAAATAAAATTCAGAACCTGGAGAAAAATAAATACCATTGTCAACATCACTAGTACTATAATTTCTTAAAACACTAGAATTATTATTAGGTAAACCTGTAGTTGAATCAATATCAAATTTAGAAATACCACTGCTTGTTACTTTACGAACTAATTTAGCAGATACTTTTCCTTTGAAACTACTAGGAACTGAAAATGTTACTTTATATTGATTACTGGAAGATACATACTCAATTTTCATACCGCTCTGCATTTTTTGAACAACATCATAGCTATTATTACCAGGGCAAATATAAAACTCATAGTTATTATCAGCTGAACTATTAATTTTACAAGCAAGTGCTTGTGATTCAGTCTTAAATTTGTAATCATTATCACATTCACTAGTAACTTCCATTATTGGTTGATTCTCATCATCAAACATAAGATTACCAAGTTCATCTTTTTTTTGTTCTTTTTTCAAACATTCATTACCGTTTTCACTATTTTTACTACAATAACATTGCTGAGGATAAGTAATCTTTTCGCCATTAACTACTTTTGTACTTCCATTAATATCAGCATCAGTAATATAAAAAGGAATAACATTCTTACCTTTTTCTGTTATTTTATAAAAATTAGAACCTTTATCAGAATTAATGCAAATTTCATTGCTTTTTGTACTTCTAGCATTAGCTATACCTGGAAAAGACATTAACAAAATTAGCATTAAAACAGTATATTTTACTTTACTTTTAAACACAAATAAACCTCCTATTCTATTTAATTATATCATAATTCTTATTAGAGTAAACAGTATATTTCTTAATTTTTTCGCCAGTTCTAACTTCTCTAGCATCAACACGAAATTGCGTTTTACCATTTAGTCCAAAATACCTAGTACATGTAATTAAAGAAATAAGATGATCACTACTATCAACATCAACATCAAAGTCATATAAACTATTATTTTTAGCATTTTTAATATAACTCTTTACTAAATTATCATCTGTAATTCCATATCCTTCTTCTTCGTCTAAAGAGTAAAAATTAATTGCATAAATCTTATATAAATGATCAACTCCACCATACGTATATTGAATATATAAATTTTCTTTAGCGAAATCTTCATAAACAAAACCCATTAATGGTTCAAAACGAGTATGTCCATCAGCATTAATAAGAGGCTTACTAGATACATTTAAAATATTATGGCCATAAATCACTTCTCGATTTTGATCATTTTCATATGAATTAGGTCGCCACAAATAATCTATATTACTGCTATAAGCATCAGGCGTTTCCATAATAACAGGATAATCAATATTAGTACCTTGAACTCTAATCCATCCAATAGTTTCTGCATCTTCAATTTTATAGTTATCAACTAAATTAGTCCTAGATTCTATTTCATAATAATCATCATCTTTAAATATTAGTAAAATTAAAAAGCCACTTGCTAACAATAAAACTAAAAAAATAATAACAAGAAATAATAGTATTTTCTTTTTCATAACACACCTCTTTATTGTAAGTAATATTATACCAAATAAAGAAGAAAAAAACTAGTATGATCACTTAATAACATAAGGATCTAAACTAGTTCCACTTCCACTTTTTATTTTTGTTTTATTTGAAACATAAAATTGAAGCTTAAAGCCATTAGAAGCATATAAACTATCAGAATCAACCGTAAAAGTTTTTCCATTACTACTATTAACCATTAAAGCATGGCTATCATCAATATAATCAAGTAGCCAATAATTAGCTTGACCAGTCATTTGTTCATTAGTAGCTGAAAAGATTTCATAACTTGCAGGAATACTAATCTTTGCTTTAAACGTATCAATAAAATATTCAGAATATTTTTTATCAGCAGCATAAGTAGGTAATTCAAAATCATGAGAAATTATCAACTTATCGTCAATATAATCCAAATGTTGATTATTAAGTTTATAAGCAATATTTCCTTCTAAATTAGGATTAAATTTAAAAATCTTATTTTCATTTTCATAATTAGAATATATATAATTTCCTGTTGTATTATTTTTTAAATAACCAGTTGAAGTCAATCTAATATTTCCATCTTTATCAATATCACTAATACGGAAACTCATTCCGAAATATGAAACATGTTCACCAATTAATCTAGTATTTAATAAATCATTTTCCTTTCCCATACTATAATCGCCTAAGGTATAAGGATTATTAATACTTCCATTACCAGATAAAATATATAAACCATTTTTTAAAATCAAGCTTGGCTTAACAGTTGATATACTAGTTTCATCATTAGTACCTATACCAGAATCATTAAGAAATATATGAATATACCCAAAACGATTATCCTTGAGATTCATAAGCCAATATTCAGTAAGTGTATTTAAATATGTCTCATTTTCCTTTTTAGATAAATTGTAATCAGAAACACTCAGTAATCCAACCGTTGAAGTACTAAACGAAGAACAATTGTTAGAAATAGTATTAATATCTGAAACATCATCAGTACACCATGCATTATCTTTAACTAAATAATCAGTATTATATAATTTTTGATAAAAATAATTATTTAACCAATCTTTTATGTTACTACTATCAAAGTTAGCACCTTCTACACCATAATTAACATTAGATATACTACTATTAGTAACTATCTTAACACTTCCATCATCATTTACATTAACTATTCTAAATAACATTCCTGAAAATAGTAAATAGTTATTTACATCTAAACCCTTATAGTAGTTAGAATCATCAGTACTACTCTTTACTACTTCTGTTAAATTTCTAGCAACTATTACATTTCTAGTAACAACTGTTTTATTATAAGCTTTATCTCTAACTGTATAAGTAACTTTATAAGTACCTACTTTACTAGTATCAACATTACTAGAATCAATTATAACTTGGCTATTATCAATAATACCTTCTTCTTTATCAACTACCTTATTAACACCTGGTTCAATATAGCTACTACCAAATGCTAATATCGTATTTATATCACCATTTAAGGCAATTTCAGGTCCTGTATGATCAGTATTAGATTCATACTTACCACATTTTAAATATACATTATATTTAAAAGTTCCATCATCATTTTGATATACCCTAACCCAACTATTAGTATCACATAATTTTCTAGTCTTTGGAATATATAAAGCTTCAATATGGTTACCATCATATAATTCCTGTAAACTAATCTCCCTAGTTTCATTCTTTCTAGGTAATTGATTACTATTAAAATCATAATACCTTTTAACAGTATCTAAAAATAACTTCTCTTGTTTATTAAAAATATCATACTTAGAAAAATAAAAATTCCAAGATAAATATCCACTTAATATCAAAATAAATCCAACTATTATTAAAATAATACTCTTAATATTCTTTTTAATGAAGTTCATAACTATTCTCCTTTCAACTTATAATAATATTGATAAGTACGTACCGTAAATACTAAATCAACTTCATCACTATTTGCTACCTCACTTGGTACTATTAAATATAAATAGTCACCTCTATAAATTTTATTGACAGCAGGTTTTATTCTTACTAACTTATATTCATCGCCTACTTTATATCTTATTTTTCCATATTTACTTAAAAATTCTAAATACTTAGACTTAGTTATATTATTAAAACTTGCCCTAATGTACATTACTTTTTCATTTTCACTTGTCGTTACAGTACCTTGATATATTGGACAAGTATTAGTATTACATGACTGATAAGTATAATTTACACTATCTAATAAATCATAACTATTTATTTTAAAGTTAACACTTTCTGACAAATTAATAGGTATATTAAACTCTTCGTTTAATTTACTACTACCTTTATCTTTAAATGTTGAAATATCTAAAACTTTTATCTTTACTCTCACAAATTTACCATCTTTATTTATATCTTGATACTTTAAAATAAAATTAGCATTACTGTTTGCTTCTGGTAATTCATAAACTAATAAATACGATGTTTCCTCTAATGCATTAATGCTTTTCCCTGTATACAAATTACCCATATCAGAAAAATAAGAATTAAATTTAGTTGTAGGAATATAATATTCATCATCTACAAATAGAAAAACATTTTGAGTGTCAAAAGTCCTAGATGTATTAAGTAAATTTTTAATATCTAAATCAACTAATACAAAATAAGTACCCTTCTCCGAAACGATATTTCCAGCATAATCTTTATCTGTTAAATAAACATTATTAATCTTTAATTGATAATAATTAGAATTAAATGTATCAGACATTTTATAAATTTTATTTTCTACATAAAAATAATTATAAAAATTGTAACCAATTATCCCAATTAATAAAAGTGTAATAATCATAAAATAAAATTTATGTTCCAAGATAAAGTATTTTAAATTACGAACATGATACTTTATTTTACGAATAAATTTATCTTTATCAAATCCTACCTGAACTTCTACTTCTTCACGGTCTTCTTCCTTTATTTCTAAAAATTCCTTATCTTCCTGAAAACCAAAATTTTTAAGATCTATTCCAATTGCCCTTATTAATAAAATAAGCATCATCGGATAATAAAAAAGTGTCGATATAAACATTAAATCCCTAGTAGCTCTAGCAGTTACTAGTTTATAACCTTTGAAAACTTGATATGTAAAGTAGTTATTAACATACATAAACAGTATAAATACTAATATATTAACTAATAACATTAAAATATAGCTAAAGTAAGGTTTATCTTTTCTTTTTAATAAATAAGAAAGAACAGCAGTAATTATAATAATAAATATAAACGATAAGGTTGTATATATATTTACATAATTACTAATAGGATTAATACTAACATTATAACTAGCAGTAGCCAAATATTCTTTAGCAAATTGATATAATTTAAAATCTTTATAGTAAATAAATATTACTAAAAGTAAAAGCAAAATATTAATTTTTTGAAAATATTTAATCAAAAAGGCATACGGCTTTCTAATAATCATTTTATAGCCTCCCTACTTTATTCTAGAAATATTATAACATCAAGATAAATAAAAAAAAAGTAAAAGATAATAAATTGTGTTATACTAAATATGGAGGTAATATGAAAAAGGTATTTAAGTTTAGTTTTTTATGTTTACTGATATTATTTGTATCAGGATGTGAAAAAAATTACATGAAAGAAATTAGTTATTCTGAATATGAAAAATTAATTGAGAATAAAGAAACTTTTATTTTAGAAGTTATGAAAACTGATTGTTCCGCTTGTATTAACTTTGAGCCAAAAATTAAAGCTGTTGCCAGTGAGTATAAATTAGAAATTAAATATATTAATATTGCTAATTTATCAGATGAAGAACATGATGCTTTAACTAAAAAAACTGGTGTTTCTGCAACACCAACGGTAATATTTTATAATGATGGGGAAGAAAAAACAGTTGCTTCTAGAATAAATGGTAGTGTATCAAAAGAAAAAATAATCACTAAGTTTAAAGCAAATGGCTTTATTACTGAATAATATTGTTAATATTTTTTAAGAACTGATTAGTTCTTTTTTATTGCATAAAAAAAGAATAAGCATGAACTTATTCAAATACGTTATTTATCAAGAACAAGACGGAAAGAAATACTACTGTTAGCAGCGCCTGCACCTCTATGAAATGCAAAGGAACCAGCCAAAACACCTTCGTAATAACTACTACTACGAATAAACCAAGGAGAAGAAGCTGCAATGAAATTACTCATATCATTTCCCCATGTAATGTGGTAGCGATTATTATTATCACTATCTTTGTAAGAATAAAATGGGCCTAATTCACCAGTTGCATCACCTAATACTCTTTTATTATAAGTTGTTAATTCACTAACATTTGAATATATATCAAAGTATTTATTATCATATGTAGCTATACTAGTTGTATCAAATCCACTACTTCCTAATGTATTCTCTCTATATGATGCCATATATTCCCATGATCCACCTGACATATCATAAATTCCTGTTATATTACCAGTAGTTGATGCCAAAACTCCAATATCTGTATTATACTCATTCTCACATCCATTATAATATCCTTCACTATGATCTGTTTGAGATTTTCCTACATAATTTAAAGATGGTGTAGTTGCGGCACATCCTGTTGTAAATGTTTGACTATTATTTATTCTTATTTCACTATTTATTCCATATTTTGAATGTGATAAATATGCTACTGCTCCCCATTCTGTATTTTTCATCATATGACTATCTAAAGTTCTATCATAATTATAAGCTAGATTAAACATAGTACTAACATTTATATTTCTTAAACTTGCTTGATTTGGAAGTACACTTATTTCAGAAGTAGTACCCGTAGTTTCAAATTTTGCTACCCAAATTCCATCTACATCTAATATTGTAAATGCTGGATGAGTTAAATATTCTCCGACAGTTGAACCAGTTGATGGTGTTACACTCTTACTTTCAAACACTATATTTATTTCTTGTTCAGTACTTTCACTAGGCTTGCTATCTACTGTTGTAACATTTGTATAATTTCCTTCATTAAATATTTCATATCTATATCTTGGTATCCATACAAAGTACGATTCAATATTATCTTCTGGTATAATATCATCATTCTTATAATTGATACTTTTATCTTTTAAAATAACACTATTAGCCCACTTTTTATCAGCATAACTGTACCAAGCTGTTGTAGTATCAGCTTTAGTTACTACTCCTGTATCTGATATTACTACTGGTACTAAATTACCACTTAAGACAGGATCTGCACCATTTAAAATTCCTTCTTTATAAGTAACAGCATTAACCTGCGTACCAACTACTCTGATTTGTGATGCAAAATATTTATTTTGAGCTGTATTATCAGCATTATAATCAACCCATAAACGTAAAGTATAAGTAATGCTTTCCCCCTTTTTCAAAATACCACTTGTTATTAATCTATTATCATCTGAATAACTATTTAAATCACTGGTAATATTATAATTAGTAGTATGATTAAAAAGATTAAAACGAATAAATTTATTATCAAGTCTCTCACCAGCATCATCTAATAAAATATCATCCAAATAAACACTATAAAAACTATCAATAGTACCAGTATTAGTTAAAGTAAAAGAATAACCATCTTGTTGTAAAGCAACATCGTCTTTAGTTGGTACAACATTATTTAAAATTATTTTATCTTCATCCTTATTATCTTTAATTACAAGTTCCAAGGAACCAATTACTATTTTAAAATCAGTATTTTTAGTAACATCAAATCTAAATAATGCATAACTAGTAGAAATAAATATTATAGTAATAGCTAATAAAATAAATACTGCTATCATGGATACTTTCTTATTTTTTAAAATTTTCATAAAACCATCCCCTATTATTTATAACTAAATTATATAATCTTTTTGCACATTAAACAAGCCTTTTTACATTTGATAACCAGAAAAAAAAGATATAAATTATATCCAATTAATTATTAAATTTCATTTACTTTTATAAAGTAAATAAAGCTTATAAGGGTAATTTTAATTATTGAAATTACTAATTAGATAGTTATTTTATGGTTCAATCTTAGCAATCAAAAAATGAAATTTTGATAAGCATAGACATTTACAGCTTAAAGTATACATGATATAATATAGCCACTTTGAAAGGAAGAAAAATATGGAAAAGAAAAAAGATTTATTAGCTTTAAAATTAAAATTAATTACTTTTGCTTTCTCTGGTGCTCTTACAGTACCTTTAACTGGATGCGCACATGAAATTGCTACCAATAGTGATATTGAATATTCTATATTAGATCAAAATGACATTGACGACATTGAAAGTGGTACTACCCAAATTATAAAAGTACCAAATAATGATTTTAATTTAGTAGTAAATTATAAATTTGATTTAAATGAAAATGAAAAATGGACTATTTGTGATGATAAAGATATCATTATGGAAATTAATACCGAAAACTTAAGAGATGGCATGAAAGTATATATTGACAATATTCATACTGATACGACCATAGTTTCCTATAGTCCCTATTCTAATGGTATTTTACAAGATACTATGGATGATAGAATTCATAACTCCCTAATGCTTGGTTTTCCAATTTCTAACGATACTAGTTATGTTGGTTCCAATCATATTGAAGGACAAAATGAAACTTTTATAAGTGGATATAGTCATGGTGGAAATGGTTACTCTAATGGAACAATTACACAAAGAAGAAGATTAGAGTCTGAATATTTAGAAAGTGGTGTACATGCTAACCAAATTAGTAGCGTTATTGATTTAATTATTATTGATGAAAATGGTACAATTTCTTGTGTAAGTGTTAATTCTGATATATATGTTCCTGCATGGCCATTTATTAAATTTGTTAGTAATGGTGAAGTTTACTATAATTATTATTACTTTGAAAACAATAAAACTAAAGTTAAGAAACTATCAGAAAAAGAATATAATGAATTTACCGATAGTGGCAACAATTATCAAAAAACTATACAATAGTCATAAATAATACAATAGTGATTATTCGTTCTTATTGAACTGTAATAATCACTTTTTATTTTACGCTTTTATAAACTACTAATCCAACTATCAATATCTTCTTCACTTGTTACTAAAGTATCAGAATAACTTTTAAAAACAATATTCATTTCTTTTTCTACCTTAGAATTAGGACACATATCTTTTATTTCCTTAAAAGTTTTACCAAGCCAACCTGCATTAGTAGCAAAAGGAATAACTCTTTTTCCATCTAAATTATAATGACTTAAAAAAGTTCTAATAGCTGGTACTGGACGATACCACCAAACTGGTGTACCTAAAATAATAGTATCATATTTATCTAAATCAACATTAATATCTTGTATTTCTGGTAAATGGTTACTAGATTCACTATTCTGTTCATCATTTACTACGGAATCATAATCATCAGAATAAGGAACAACTGTTTTAATTTCTAAAATATCACAGTCTAGTTTTTCCTTTATTCTATTACTAATCATTCTAGTATGATTGGTATAAGAAAAATAAACAATAATCTTTTTCATTAACATTCTCCATCAATATTAATAATTTCATATTCACGATTTCCAATTCCAAGTTCATAAGCTCTTTCTACTGTATGAATGGCATGTTTTTCTTTCATTCTATTAATTAAAGATTCCCTACCAGGATCATTAGAATTCATGATTGTATCATAACAACATTGATCAAGTGCGACTGGATCAATACTTGCGAATATTCCAATATCTTCCATCTCTGGATCTTTAGGATTAGAATCACAATCACAATCTATTGAAATTTTATTAGCAACATTGATATAAGCCATATTTTCTGGTTTGAAATACTCAACAACAGCCTTATCTGCTTCTGCCATACTCTCTAAGAAACCATCTTGATCTTCTATTAAATTCCACATTTCTTTCGTGTCTTTTGTTCTTCCTACAGAATGAATCCAAGCCTTTCCACTACTAGAAGCTACTCCAATACTCATGTTTTTTAAGGCTCCGCCAAAGCCGCCCATAGCGTGTCCTTTGAAATGAGATAATACCAACATAGAATCATAGTTTTGAATATGACTTCCTACGATATTTTTGTTTTGTAAATGTTCTCCACCATGAACAGGAATTTCTATTTCTCCTTCTTCGTCCATAATGTCACATGGAGCAATTTCTGTAAAACCATGTGCTTTAATAGTTTCCCAGTGATCACTTGAAGTCATTCTTTTTCCTGGATACGCTGTATTACATTCTACGATTGTTCCCTTTAATTTTTGAATTAATCCTTTAATTAAATTGGGATCTAGGTAGTTATGACCACCCATTTCTCCTGTTGATATTTTAACAGCTACTTTTCCCTTTAAATTTCGATTTAGTGCCTCATATATTTTGATAAGTCCTTCTTCACTAATATCTTTTGTAAAATAAACTTTTGATTTTTCCATACATTTTACTCCCTTCAATTTAATTTCATATATTCATCATCAGTCACTGCTTCACACCACTCATTTGAAGTTTCTTCTCCAGGTACTTCTACTGCTAAATGACTGAACCAACTATCCTTTTTAGCTCCATGCCAATGCTTTACATTAGCAGGTATTGTAATAACCATACCTGGAGCTAAGCTAATTGCCTCTTTTCCTTCTTCCTGATACCAACCACTTCCAGCAGTACAAATTAATATTTGACCTCCACCACTTTTAGCATGATGTATATGCCAGTTATTTCTACACCCAGGTTCAAAAGTAACATTAGCAATAAATAAACTTGTTTTATTAATATCTGTAAGCGGGTTTAAATAACTGTTACCAATAAAATATTTAGCAAAATTAACATTAGGTTCTCCTAATCCAAAAACATTTTCCTTTTCAAATTCTTGTTTATTCATCTTTATACACTTCCTTAGCTAAATTAAATACACTCCAACCCTTAGGCCAACCAACATAAAAAGCGGCATGAGTAATAATTCCTGCCATTTCTTCTTTGGTAACCCCATTCTTCTTAGCATTTTCTAAATGATACTTTAAAGAATTATCAGTGATACCAGATGACATTAAAGCAACTACTGTAATGATGCATCTTGTTTTTAAATCAATCGAATCATCATTCCAATTTTCACCAAATAAAATATCATCATTATAATGAGCAAAGTTAGGAGCAAATTCTCCTAAAGCTTCTCTTCCTGCTGTTTGTTTAATCATGATTACACCACTTTTCTATTTTTTCTAAAGATGATTTTGCACTGCTTCCACGAATAGCTAATCCATCTTTTATAGTAGCATTCTTACAAAATCTATGCACATCTTCCATGATACTACCTAATCCTGAACCTTCATGAGTAGAAAAAGGCATCACAACTTTACCAGTAAAATCAAGACCCTCTAATACTGTAAATAAAGGGCAAGGGTAATGCCCCCACCAGATAGGTCCACCAATATAAATGATATCATAGTTATCTAAACTATTTAAATGATTTTTAACTTCAGGTCTAATATCATTCGCAAGTTCTTCTTTTGCTACATCACAACATTCATGATAATTGTAAGGATACTCCTTAACAGGTTCAACCTTCAAAAGATCAGCCCCAACAATCTTACTAATTTCTTCTGCTACAATTTCTGTATTTCCTTTATCAATATTTCTAATTCCATCTTCCATATAGTTTTCACCAGTATGGGAAAAATAAATAACTAAACTTTTCATAAAATCTTCCTTTCTTATTTTTCATATTCAGGTTGCCATTTACTAAAACGCTCTAGAGCTTCTTCTGTTCTAACATAATATCTTTCTTTTTTATTAATACTTTCTATTTTCTTCATATCTTCTTCTGATAATTTAAAATCAAAAATATCAAAATTTTCTCTTACATGGTTGGTATTTTTAGAGCCAGGTATCGCAATAAATCCCATATCAAGATGCCATCTTAAAATAATTTGAGCTGGTGTTTTATGATATTTATTCCCAAGTTCTTGAAAAACACTTTCCTTCATTAAAGAAGAGTCCCCATGACCTAATGGATACCAACTCATTAGTTTAATATTCTCTTTATCAATTACTTGTCTAAGTTCTTCTTGTCTAAAATAAGGATGTGCTTCTACTTGAATTACCTGTGGTTTAATCTCACAGTTTTTTAAAATCTCTTCTAAATATTCTCCTTCAAAATTAGAAACTCCAATTGCTCTTATTTTTCCTTCTTTATAGGCTTTTTCTAACATTCTATACCCCTTCATATAATTGCCACCAGGTTGATGAAGAAATAATAAATCAATATAATCTGTTCCTAATCTTTCTAAAGTCTCATCAATAGCATTCTCATTTTCATACTCAGTAACCCATAGCTTGGTTGATAAAAAGATATCTTTTCTATCTTGGTTAGATTGAGCTATTCCTCTACCAGCTGCTCTTTCATTCATATAAGCATTCGCAGTATCAATAAGTCTATAACCCATATTAATACCTTCTCTTACTGTGATATTAGCATCTTCTGGTGAAATTAAATAAGTACCAAGTCCAAAATTAGGCATTTCTACCCCATTATTTAATATTAACTTTTCCATTTTATTCTTCCTTTCTTAACTATTTAACTCTTTAATCCAATTACTTACTTCCGTCCTAGAAACACTAAGTCTCATATCTAATTTTTATATTTCCTCTGTGAAATCTTTTCTGATACCCTCTTCTATTTCTGAATATAGGCCTATCTTATAATCAAGTCTTTCTATGGTTTTCATAATTTCCTCTTGTTTAGAAACTAGTATTTTTCTCTGTTCTACTAACAATTCTTTTCTAGCACTAACAGTTTTCTTACCTTCTTTAAATAAATCCATATATTTAACTAATGCTTCAATTTGCATACCAGCTGACCTCATGCACTTAATAAACTCAATCTGTCTGCAAGATTTATCATCATAATTTCTAATACCAGACTGGTTTCTTGGTACATTAGAAAGTAACCCTATCTTTTCATAATAACGAAGAGTATCTTGGCTTAAATCATATTTTTTACTTACTTCTGAGATTGTCATACTACACCTACTTATTTAATAAATTAAGAATATCTTCCGTAATCTGTTCTTTCGTTAACCTATTATCTTTTAATAAAGTATTAACATCATATCTATCATAGAAAGCCTTTTTAATACCATAATTTTTAACTAACATATCACTACTTCCATAATAACTAGCTATCTTTTCACCAAAACCACCATCTAAAATACCGTCTTCTAGAGTAATTACTAGTTTGTGATTATTCTTAATTTCATCTAATAACTTAGTATCAAGACCTGTGATATATCTAGGATTAATTAAAGTAGCATGAATATCTTTTTCTTCTAATTCTTTTACTACTGCTTCTCCTAATTGATAAAAATCTCCTAATGCTAAAATAGCTACCTCACTACCACTTTTTTCAACCTTATATTGATTTAAATTACTATAATCCGTATCAACTGTCCTATCATCATTTACTACTCCATTACAAGGAATACGAATCGCAACAGGATAAGAATTTTGTTCAATACTCCAGTCTAACATAGCAAAATATTCATTTTTACTAGTAGGAGCTAAATAAACCATATTAGGAATATTTGAAATAAAAGAAATATCAAAAATACCTAAATGCGTAATATCATTCATTCCATAAATAGAAGCTGTATTTACTAAAATAGTAGCACTACTTTTATTAATACATAAGTCTTGAGATAACTGGTCATAAGTTCTTTGCATAAAACTAGAGTGTGTAGCAAATACTGGCTTTCCACCATTTTTAGCGATACCTGATGCAAGGGCAACTGCGTGTTCTTCCGCAATACCAACATCAACAAACTGACTACCTGCTTCCATTCTTCTTTCCTTCGTAAAACCAATATTACTTGGAACACCAGCAACAATAGTAACTACTTTTTTATCTTTTTTCATTTTATCTAGTAAATATTCGCCCGTTAAATTACCATAATTTTCACTATTTCCTATGAATTTAGATTTACCTGTTTCAACATCAAAAGGCATAGTCCAGTGCCAATTTTCTTTATTTTCTGTTGCATATTGATAACCTTTTCCCTTCTCAGTATGAATATGAACAACAATTGGGTGATCAATATCTTTAACACTTTTAAAAGCTTGAATTAAAGTATCAATATCATTACCATTTTCTACATACATATAGTCAAGTCCCATAGCCTTAAATAAGTTATTACTACAAGTACAATTACTTTCTCTAAGCTCTTTCAAATTCTTATAAAGGCCACCATGATTTTCAGCAATAGACATTTCATTATCATTAACTACAATAATAAGATTAGTATTAGTATCTCCTACATAATCAAGTCCTTCTAATGCTTCTCCACCACTTAGGGAACCATCTCCAATCACACCAATCACATTATACTTATCCCCTACTAAGTCTCTTGCTTTTGCTAAGCCTGATGCTAAACTAATAGAAGTAGAAGTATGACCTATCTTAAAGAAATCATGTTTACTTTCTTCAAAATCAGTATAACCTGTTACATCATCATAGTGATTTTTCTCCATAAAAGATAACTTTCTACCAGTTAAAATCTTATGTGTATAACTCTGATGAGAAACATCAAACACAATCTTATCTTCTGGAGAATTAAAAATATAATGTAGAGCTATAATAGCTTCAACCATTCCAAAATTAGGACCAAAATGTCCACCATGAATACTTAATTTTTCTAGTAAAACACTTCTAATTTCACTAGCTAAAGTCTTTAATTCGTCACTAGTTAACTGCTTTAAATCACTAGGACTATCTACTTTACTTAATATTTCTAACATATATATTCCTCCAATCATTACATTTAATATATACTACTTAGAGTTTGCTCCAAGTCAAGATGTTTTTAAAAAAATAGATTGATTTTATATCAACCTACACAGTATTATTATTTTTCTAACTTCATATATAAAATAGGATAATGATTTCCTTGCTCATCTAATTCTTCCCTTTTATACACTTTAAATCCCATATGTTCATAAAATTCTATTGCATTAGGATTTTGTTCATTAACTACAAGTTTGTTAACATTATAGTTTTCTATTCCATAATTAATTAACCTTTTTCCAAGGCCTTTTCCTCTTTCACTATTCTTAATAAATAGCATTTCCAATTTTGTACCTTCTATTCCCATAAAGGCAATTGGTATATTAATATCATTTTCTATAATTATTAAATGTGATACTTCATTTAAAGCCTGAGGCACATACTTCTTTATATTTTTTATTTCTTCATCTGATAAAAACAAATGCGTTGCTTTTACCGAATCTTCCCATACTTCTAGTAATCTATTTATTAATACTACTGTTCTATTATTTACTTCAATGATACTCATATTCCACCCCTCATAAATTATTTTGTGATAGTTTTTGTTAAACAATTTTTAGTGATAATATTTCAATCAAAAGCGTAACTCCTATCAGCAATCCAATTGATAAACTCACCTAAATAAAGTATAATACACATTTTTATTATTTCTCTTGTTTTAATAAAATAATAATACCAATAACTAGTGAACAAATTCCTACGATAATTCCAATTATACCATTATATAAAGAATTATCTACATTAACCTGAGTGAATGATAACAATGCTGACTGTGTTAGTTCTAATGATATTAGTGCTGTAGCTTATTATAATTAACTTTTAATTTTTCTATTATACTTTTCATGGTCTAACACATTCCATAATAATCTGAACAATATCTTCTATCTCATCTTTGCAATCATTGATAGTCCATTCTTTCACTACTGCCATAATACCATGAACATAAAACTGTAATATATATTTCTTTTTATTACTAGAAACACCATATTTATCTAAAATAGGATTCAATATATATTTTTCTAAATTAGAATATGCTTCCTGAGTTTTCATAACAGTTGGGCTTTTAAAAGCCGCCATAAATAGCTTTTTATTGCTTTTAATAAAATCTAAGTAAGGTTTTAAATATTCTTCATTAATCAAAATTAAATCTTCTTTATTTGAAGTATTTATTTTATTGATAAATTCCTTAGGTGTTTTATTAAAATGCATTATTAATTTATTTACAGTGTGCTCTAATGTTTCATTTAATAAATCATCAATAGATTCATAATGAAGATAAAAAGTTGAGCGATTAAACCCAGCTTTTTCACATATTTCTTTAACAGTTATATATTCGATATCTTTCTGTTCTAATAAAATAATAAATGCTTCATCAAATAAAGAAGCAGTATTAAAATATTTACTTTCCTGTTTATTCATTTAATACCACTCCTTTTTTAATTACTATTTAGATTCAGAAATCTCATTTGCTAACTTTATTATATCATAAGCATATTTTTCTTTAGAAGACTTTAATATCTTTTTATATATTGGATAGTTAACACTAACACCAATAATACCGATAATACCAATAATAATTCCAAGTATAAAAGAATTACCTATCACTTTCATAGATAAGCACATACCAATTCCTAACACTAAACTCATAACAACACCATTTGTATAAGCAAATATTTCTGCTGGTAATTTAGCCTTTCTATCTAGTTTTTTTAAAGCAATCACTTTAGATTCATTTTTCTTAGAATATTCATTTACAATATGCTCCGCATAAATTTTATCTGTATTCATTTAAAACACCTTTTCCTTTCTCATTGCAACTACATTTTATCAATAAATATAAAAATCTTAAACAACACAAAAAGGTAAAAATGTCTATTTAAATTTATTTAATAAACTTAATCTTTATCATTTAACAAATACACTTTTAGTAAGTCATATGTTTTCGTTTCTAATTTTGATTCCTTCTTTAACTTTTCAAACTCATTTTCCAAAAGTACAAATTCTTCTCTTGCACTCATTGCATGATCTGATATACACATTTTGCCTATGAAATTAGAAAACATAAATCTATAAATAAACGCACAGAAATTCTTTTTGTTTACACAATTTTCATATTCACCTTTAGGAAGTATTTCATATCCTAATTTTTTAAGAACATCATATTCTTCTATAATTGCGTCCATTATTAGTAAAGAATATTCTTTATCTTTTTTCAGTAACTTTAAATTACCATTTACTTTATAACTAGCAAATGCTAAAGGAAGAACAGCACAGGCATGTGTTTTAAGATAATCATTCATTTTATTTTCTATAATTACTTTTATTTTAGTTTCTTTAAATACACTTCTTATAAAGTCATTACTAGTATCTTTTCCATCTATTCTACCAATTTGAATTTTATTTAAACAAATTGAATCTATATAGGTATCATATTTTTTACCAGCTGCCATAAAGAAGGCAAATAACACATTTTTATTTTTGATATTTGCATATCTTTCAGCTAACATATTATTACCTACAAATACTATATTTTTACTTTTATTACTTTCTATAATAGGAACAATACTATCTAAAGATGAAAATCTTGAAACTACAAATATGGCATCATAAATATCATTTTCTTCTAACTTATCTATTACATTAAAATGATCCACTGTTCTTCTACTAAATTTATGTTTGATAATAAGACCGTTATTTTTTAGATTTTCATAAGTTTTATTTCTTACTAATATAGTAACATCATTACCTTTTTTTATAGAATGTGCTAGATTAGAGCCAACTACACCAGCTCCAATAATTAATATTCTCATTTCAACCATTCCTTTCAACAAACTACTATTTATCTATTTTTATGTATCACTAATATAAGTTTATCATATAACTACTACTTTGCATCAATCTATTTAAATAAAAAATACCTAGAATTTTTTCTAAGTATTTTTTGTAAAAATTGATCAAAATACAAATATTCATATCAAAATATCTTACTAATTTAATTACACATGAATAAAAACAAAATATTTTAATGAATGATATCATCAAGTCAAATAATTTCAATTATAATTTGTTACATTAAGCATATTCATATTTCTTTTTATTTTTTATTAAACAAATAATGCTTACAATTAATGCTAATATTTCAGCAACTAATACAGATAACCATATTCCATTTACACCAATTAATTTTGGTAATACTAATATCACTATAACTTGAAATACCAATGTCCTTGCAAAAGATATAAGTGCTGATACAAAGCCATCATTAAGTGCCGTAAAGAATGATGAGGCATATATATTAAACCAACTTATAATATAAGATAATGAATATAGCCTCAAAGCATTGATAGTTAAATTTAGTAACTCTTTATCATAACCAACAAATATACTTGCAAGTGGTTTAGCAAATATTTCAGCAAGTAATGTCATTACTATCGCTGTTACTCCTAACAACCTTATACTTTTCTTTAATAAACTTTTTAATTCTTCCTTATTATCTGCTCCATAATGATAACTTATTATTGGAGCTGAACCTACTGAATATCCAACATAAGTTCCTACAAATAAAAATCCTACATACATGATTATTCCATAAGCAGATACACCATTTGACCCAACCAATTTCATAAGTTGCATGTTAAATAAAATATTTACAAGTGACATAGATAAATTAGTAACCATTTCTGATGATCCATTAACACAAGTCTTTAATATTGGTGATAACTCAAACTTAGTTTTAACAAGTTTTAATGGCGATTTATTTTTTCTAATAAAATATATCATTGGTATAGTAGCACCAACAATTTGACTTGTTATAGTTGCTATTGCCGCACCAGATACTCCTAGTTTAAATACATAAATAAGTAAGAAATCTAATATCATATTAGTTAATCCAGCTATTATTGATATAACTAGTCCAAATCCAGGCTTCTCTGCTACTACCAAGAATGATTGAAAACTATTTTGCAAAATAAATGCTGTCATTCCTATTAATAATATTCTTCCATAAGTTAAACAATTAGGTAACATATCTTCTGTTGCTTTTAATAATACCGCTATCGGTTCTAAAAATAATAGACCAATAATAGTAAATATAATACCTAATATAATTTCTAAATATACTAGCATTGAAAAATATCTGTTAGCTTTTTCATTATCTCCTTCACCTAAAGTTTTTGAAATCATAGCACTTCCACCTGTACCAAACATAAATCCTATTGTACCAATTATCATAATAACCGGCATAATTAAATTTACTGATGCAAAAGCACTACCTTTCACAACATTTGAAATAAATAAACCATCTACTACACCATATATTGAAGTAAAAATCATCATTATTATTGTAGGTAAAGTAAACTTAACCAAATTTTTATAAGTAAAATGTTCTGATATACTAATCATTTTTACTACCTCCAAACCACATTTCTATATATTCCGATAATGGGTTTATTATTTTCTTAATTTCTATATTTGATGTATTTATACATAAATCATAATTTTTCTTATTACCCCACTCCAGACTAGAAATTAAACTATTAAATGCTTTTCTATTTTTATCTATATCTTTAATTTTATTTATTAACTCTTTATCAGTTAGATTTTCATCTTTTAATGCTTTCTTTTTACAGCGATTAACTTTACTATCCATATTGGCATAAACGAAAATATTCATTGGATTATATTCTTTTAATATAACATTGGCACCACGACCAACGATAATGGCATTCCCTTTATCTGCAATTTGTTTTAATATTTTAGTTTGTTTCACCAAAATATCAGTTTGATTTTTTATAAGTGGATAACTTACTGTAAAAGTTTTTCCAAATTGAAAAGCAATTGGATATATACCTTTTTCTGATATATTCTTTATGTAATCTTCTGAATCTCCTGTTTCTTTTGCGAGTAAATTTATTATTTCAGAATCATAATAAGCATACCCTAATTTATCAGCCAACCTTTTACCTATTTCTCTACCACCTGAACCAAATTCTCTACTTATTGTAATAATCTTATTCATAACTACCTACCTCTTTAAATTATTTCAAAATAAAAGCCCAGTTATTTCATTTTAAAATAACCGAGCTCACTCGACATCTTGTAATCGACTCCTTGTTTCTGTTTTTACAGAACGGTACTACGGCACCGAGTCCTCCGATGACACATTTAAATTTTAACTTGTGCTAATTGTATTACATTTTACTATCAATGTCAATAGTTATAAATTTGTTTACTAATTTTAATATTAAATTACATTTTTTAGATAATCACTTCCCGCTTAATTAATTTAAAATACCAAATTACCAACCACGATATCTTTTAAATTATCTAAAAATAGTTTAAATATATTTTTCTTTTTAACATCTTCTTTTACTATTAACGGATAAGATCCAATTTGTTTACCCTGATCATATATTTCTATATTTCCAACTATTTGATTTTCTTTCAAAGGCAATTTAACCTCATTAATATTTACTTTTTCAGTATAACTTTTTTCAGTATCACTCTTTTTACCCAAAACAGTAATATCTCTATCCAAAATAACATCAATCTTGCTCTTAGTAGCTTTATCTAAATCAATTGTTTTAATGACATCACCTTGTTTTCTAATAAGTTGAACTTTATACAAATTAAAGCCATAATCTAAAAGATTAGTTGTTTCTTGGTTCCTAACTTTACTAACATCCTCACCTAATACAATTGCAATCAATCTCATATCATTTCTCTTAGCTGTTACTGCCATTGTATAACCAGCATTATCCGTAAAACCTGTTTTTAAGCCATCAGCTCCATCATAAAATCTTACTAATTTATTTGTATTAACTAGCCAAAATTTATTAGGAGTATCAGTACGTAAATAATCTTCATAGACAGAAGAAAACTCTAATATTTCATCATGTTTTAATAATTCTATTGCAATTAATGCCATATCATAAGCACTTGAATAATGATTTTCTTCATCTAATCCTGTTGGATTTACAAAATTAGTATTTTTAAGACCTAATTCTTTAGCTTTTTCATTCATCATTTTAACGAAAGCTTCTTCACTTCCTGCAATTCTTTCTGCTAATACTACAGTTGCATCATTTGCACTTGCCATCGTAATACCTTTCATTAAATCTCTAACACTCATCATTTCACCAGGTTGTAAATAAATCTGTGTTCCTCCATACCCAGCTGCATTACTACTTGTTTTTACTTGTTCATCCCAAGTTAAATTACCATTTTCAATTGCCTCTAAAATAAGAATTTGCGCCATCATTTTAGTAAGTGATGCAACTGCAACTTGACTATCCTTATTCTTTTCAAACAAAACTTCTCTCGTTGATACCTCCATTAAAACACTATTTTTAGCATTTGGTGTTACATCATCTTCTGCATAAACAAAAATTGGTGCAAACATCACAAATATTAAAATAATTGATATAAATCTTTTCAAAAAATCCACCTCTAATAAAAAATATGTAAATTCTTCCAAGATATTATCATTATAGTAATAAATTTATAATAAAAAAGTATTATATAGTATAAAAATATATAAAAAGGAGCTAATATGAAAAAAATATTTTGGTATATGTTACTAATATTCATTATGGTAGTTATTATATCTTTAATAGTAATAACAGAAAAAACAGCAAAACCAAATACTAACAACAATAAAAGTGAAAAAGATGAAAAGTTATTACTACTAAACAACATAGATAAAAAAATTGATTATTTCAATTATAGTTACTTAGATCGTTATATTGCATATAAAGAAAAGAATAGTAATTTATCTGATGAAGATATCATAACACGTGTAAATATTGGACTTGATCAACCATTTTATCAAAATACAAAACAAAGTAACAGGCTTAATAATATAGCGATACTAGTAAATAAATATATATATTTACCAGAAAATTATACTCCAAATAATTTAAGTATTATTTCTGATAGTTTTTCAACATCAAACAGAAAATTAGTTTATGAAGCAAAAGAAATGTTTGAAAAAATGGCCGCCAAAGCTTTAGAAGATGGTTACAAATTAAGAGCAATTTCAGCATATAGATCATACGATTATCAAAAAGGACTATATGATAATTATCTAAAAAATGATGATATTGATACAGTTGATACATATTCCGCAAGACCTGGTTTTTCTGAGCATCAAACTGGCCTAGTAGTAGATGTTGATAATTTTGAAACTGATTTTAACAATTTTGAAAAAACTAAAGAATTTACATGGATGCAAGATAATAGCTATAAATATGGTTTTATCTTAAGATACCCTAAAGATAAAGAAGAAATTACAGGATACGAATATGAATCTTGGCATTATCGCTATGTTGGAGTAGAAATCGCAACATTTATAAAAAATAATGATATAACCTTTGATGAATATTATGTAAGATATATAGAAAAATAAATGCTTAACCAATTGGTTAAGCATTTTAAAAACTTTTAGAATCCTCTGGAGCTTCCACCGCCACCAGAAGAACCTCCACCACCTGAAAAACTGCTACTAGATGAACTTCCGAATGAAGAAGAACTAAACGAAGAAGAACCAAAGTAAATTCCTCCTCTACCACCTCTACCTCCTCTACCGCCTCTGCTTGCACGAATACTTCGTATTATTAACCAGATAGTAAAAATAAAAAAGCCTATCTCAACTAACATCATAACAGTAAAAAGGATTATATCCTCTGTAGAAGCTTGTTCTACTATTTCATCAACTTCTCCATCATATTCATAATAATTAGCTACTTCCTTAAAGAAAGCTTTATAACCATTTAACATTCCCTCATCAAAATTATCTTCTCTAAAATAAGGAATCATATAACTATCTTGAAATCTTCCAGTTTTTCCATCTGGTAAAATTCCTTCTAATCCATATCCTACTTCTACTCGCATTTTTCTTTCTTCTAAGGCAAGTAATAAAAGTAAACCATTATTTTCCTTACTGTCTCCTATTCCAAAATTACGAAACAAAGTAGTAGCATACTCTTCTAAACTATTACCGTCCAAACTAGGAATAGTAACAACAACTATCTGGGCACCCGTTTTTTCATGCAAAGATACACTATGTTCCATAATATATTCTTCTGTATCACTACTTAAAATATTAGCATAATCATTTACATAAAAATCAGTAGTTGGACTAACTGTATTTAAAGCAAAAACACTTTTAGGAATTAAACAAAGGAGAAAAAAAAGAAACCATAATTTCTTTTTCATATTAAAATTCCACTTTAGGTACGTCTGTTTTACCTTCACTTACTTCAAAATAATCTTTTTTCTCGAAGCCAAACATACCAGCTAAAATATTAGTAGGGAATTTTTTGATAGAAGTATTATAAGAAGTAACACTATCGTTATAATCACGACGTGCAGTAGCAATTCTATTCTCTGTTCCTGATAACTCATCAGATAATTGAATAAAATTTTGGCTAGACTTTAAATCAGGATAATTTTCAACTACTACCATTAAAGCATTTAAAGCACTAGTTAATTCATCATTAGCATTACTCTTTTCGCTAACGCTATCTGCCTTTAGTAAATTTTCTCTAGCAGTAGTAATTTTACTGATAATTTCATCTTCATGTGAAGTATAACCTTTTACAGTACTAACTAAATTAGGGATTAAGTCAGCTCTTCTTTCTAGTTGAACATCAATATCAGCAAGTTTTTTATCAACTTGTTCTGACTTTGTAACTAAAGAATTATAACTTCCGCCTAACATAGCCACTATTAAAACTAAAACCAAAACAACACCAAGTAAAATCGTAGTAGATTTTTTCATATTCTCACCTTCCTATAATATACATTATAACAGAAATTTTAAAAAAAAGAAGAATTTATTTTTCTTCTTTCTTAACTGTCTCTTCTAATTTTTTAGGTTTTGGTAAAGCTTGTTTTCTAGAAAAGTTAAGTCTACCCTTCTTATCGCAACCAATAGCCATTACTAAAATTTCATCACCAAGGCTAACGATATCTTCACATTTTTTTACTCTTTCGTGAGCAAGTTCTGAAATATGAACAAGTCCTTCACAACCAGGCCATACTTGTACGAAGCAACCAAACTCTTCTATTTTCACAACTTTTGCAGAGTAAATTTTTCCTTCTTCTACTTCTTTTACTACATCTAAGATCATTTGTTTTGTTTTTTCAATGATATCTTTATCAGAATGGTAAATTGTTACACGACCATCATCTTCTAAATCAACCTTAACAGCATTTATATCAGTAACAGCAGTAACATTAGAACTATCACATATAATCTTAGTAATCATTTCGCCACCTCTACCAATAACATCTTTAATTTTTTCAGGTTTAATAAAGAAAATTTCTGTTTTAGGTGCATATTTACTAACTTCTTTACGAGGTTCAGCAATTTGTTTTGTGATAACATCTAAGATTTCAAATCTAGCTTTTTTAGCTTGTGCTAATGCTTCTTTTAAGATATTTTCAGTAATACCTTTGATTTTAATATCCATTTGAAGAGCAGTAATTCCATCTTTGGTTCCTGCAACTTTAAAGTCCATATCTCCTAAATGGTCTTCCATACCTTGAATATCTGTTAAAATGGTATAATCATCTCCTGATGTAATTAATCCCATCGCAATACCAGCAACTGGTGCTTTAATAGGAACTCCTGCTGCCATTAAACTCATACAACCTGCACAAATTGTTGCTTGGCTAGATGAACCATTACTTTCAAGTACTTCTGATACAACACGAACAGTATATGGAAATTCTTCTTCTGATGGCATTACTTGTAAAAGTGCTCTTTCTCCTAAGGCACCATGTCCTATTTCACGTCTACCAGGAGCTCCATATCTACCAGTCTCACCAACTGAGAAAGCTGGGAAATTATAATGTAACATAAATCTTTTTTCTGTTTCCATGTCAAGTCCATCTAAGATTTGTTGTTCTCCTAATGCTCCTAATGTAGTAATTGCTAAAGCTTGAGTTTGTCCACGAGTAAATAAGGCAGAGCCATGGGTTCTAGGAAGTAAATCAATATCAGTAGAAAGTGGTCTAATCTCATCCATTCTTCTACCATCGGCTCTTGTTTTTTCTTTTACTACAATTTGTCTAAAGATTTCATATTCAATTTCTTCTAAAATAAGTTTAACTTTAGTAATTAATTCCACTAATTCTTTTTCTTTTAATTTATCCTCATTTTCTTTAGTGTATTTTTCTACAACACTTTCTTTAATTTCATCAATTCTAGCATATTTTTCTAATTTATCTTTAATTCTTAAAGCATCTGATAAATCTTTTTCTGCTAAACTTCTAACTTCACTACGAAGTTCATCTGTTAATTCTAGAACCTCATATTCCATCTTTGCTTCTCCAATTTCAGCTATAATTTCTTCTTGGAAAGCTACTAACTCTTTAATTGCCTCATGACCAAACATCAATGCTTTTAACATTAAATCTTCAGATACTTGTTTAGCACCAGCTTCTACCATATTAATAGCATATTTAGTACCAGCTACGGTTAAATCAAGTTCTGATTTTTCTAACTCTTCTGGTGTTGGATTAATAATAAATTCATTATCTACATACCCAACTTTAACACCAGCAATTGGTCCATCAAATGGAATCTTACTAATACAAGTTGATAAACTAGAACCAAACATAGCCGTTAATTCTGGTGAATAATCAGGATCAACTGATAATACTGTGTTTACAATCTGTACTTCATTTTTAAAGTCTTCTGGAAACATTGGTCGCATAGGTCTATCAATCATACGAGCAGCAAGTGTTCCTTTTTCAGTAGGACGACCTTCCCTTTTAATAAATCCCCCTGGAATTTTTCCAACTGCATATAATTTTTCATTATATAAAACCATTAATGGGAAAAAGTCTGATAGAACATTAGCTGTTTTACTAACAACAGCAGTAGATAAAATTACGGTATCACCATATCTAACTAATACAGCTCCATCTGCTTGCTTTGCTACTTCACCATGCTCTACTACTAATTTTTTTCCTCTAAAATCAAATTCAAATACTCTTTTCATAAATTACCTCCTTTTTTATACGTTCTATATTTTTCTAACAATTTTTGTTTTTCAACAACATGATCATGAATATTAAGTTCTAATGAAGCCGGTTTTAAATCTCTTAAGGGAACATAAATATCTCCCATCTGTGGAAAAGATAAATACTTATAACACTCATTATTCTCTATACCAATAAAATCACTATATTCCAAATAATCACTTTCAGAATATAATAATATGCGATCATCTAACATTTTTGAGTTAAAAGTTGTTAAAACTGACGAAACACCAAAAAATTTTTTACCAAGTATTTCAGTAACTACATAACTATTTCCTATAAACACTCTATTTAATGATACTTTCTGCATTCTATCATAATTATATAAACTAATAATGCTTCCTTTAAATATACTTTTTTGTTTTATGATATCACCATAAGGAATTAGAGTGCTTTCTAATTCATCAATAAAAACATATCTCTTTTGTATCAAATCTTGAAATAAACCATTATCTTTTCGGTAAAACAATGATTCCTGATTCGTATCTTTATATACTCCTATAAAAACTCTTTGACTATCCATATTTTATTATTTCCTTTCAAATAACCTTATATTCTTAAAACTAACACTTTAACATTATAGAATTAAAATTATAAAAAGTTATTATTTTTAAAAAACTTTATAAGTAAAAATAAAGACACTAAAAAATTAGTGCCTATCTTTAATATAATTATTTTCTTAAACCTAACTTGCTAACAATATCACGATATCTTTGAACATCTTTCTTAGCTAAATAGTTAAGCATACTTCTTCTTTGTCCAACTTTTCTTAAAAGTCCACGACGAGAATGATGATCATGTGTATGTACTTTTAAATGCTCTGTTAACTCTTTAATTTCTTCAGTTAAAATAGCGATTTGTACTTCACAAGAACCAGTATCTTTTTCATCTCTTGCATATTTTTTAATTAATGCTTGTTTTGTTTCTTTTGTTAAAGCCATTTTAATTCCTCCTTAATTATATTTGCCTCCACCAAGTACATGGTCGGAATTTTCTCCATGTCCTAGAAAAGGTACGAATATAATATACTAGATATTTTTTAAAAAAGCAAGATATTTATTCAAAATAAAACTTAATAAATAAATTATTTTACTTTCTCAACTGAAGTAAATACATAAATATCATCATTATCTTTTTTAAATATGTATTTATACAATCCTGATTTATTAGAGAAATTACTAAAAAATTCATCCTTACTATAGTCTTTTTCGATAGAAATAGATGTGATAAGTTGTGTTTTATTATAATCAGAATAATAATTAACTTCTCCATCTTCATCACCAGGGTATTGATAAGCAAAATATTCATATAATTCTATTATGGTTTCGCTATCAGAACTGATTTTTTTAGCATAGCCTAATTTGCTAATCGCACCACCAAATGATACACCACCACAGCCATCAACAACATTAGCTTCATAACGATTATTTTGGCTAGACCACGTATAACCATCACTTCCTACACAATCAGCTACATAAAAAATTGCTCTACTATAACCAGTACTACCAAACAAATTATAATATGCATTCTTTATAGTTGCCTCATCAATATATGAAATACCACATACACCACTATCACAGTTATAACCATCATTTGAAACGCTAAAAGAACTTCGTACAGATTCAGCAGCTAATGATAATTTAAAACTAATATCTTCATCAGCTAATGTAATCTTATTTCTCTTATAAAAATAATCACTATAACGCGATAGCATATTATTAGTATAAATACCTATAACTTTATTTGATAAATTTTTAACGGTGGAATCGTTAATTGATAGATTTTCTTCAACGATACTATTTTTAGTATTATTATCCCTATTCGTATTACTAGAATCATTAATATTATCTTTAGAAATTAACTTATCATAAACAATAAATCCACTTAACATTAAAATACTAGCTACTAATAATCCAATAAAAATTCCTAACCACATTTTGTCATTCTTCATAAATTAACCAGCTCCTTTTCTAGTATCATTATAACATAAATAATATTTCATCACCAAAAAACATTCCCTAAAGGAATGCTTAATTATTATAATTTTATACTCGCCAATATGGTGCCATACAATCACCACATCTTCTATTAGCCGGGCTTACTACTGTAACATAATTACTTTTAATTTTAGTTCCATCCTTACAACATAATGTAGATAAAGTTTTTAATATGAAAAACTCATTACGCCTTTTTACTAACTTGAAACGTAAGCACAGAACTTGATGAGGGTGATACATCTTCTAAATTTACTGTTAAAGTATGTGTGCCTTCATCATAAGAATATTTTGATTTATCTGCTGTAACCCCATCTATGGTTACACTATCAGCAACAAATTCAACTAAACTATCCTCTAAAACATCCTTAACGACTGGTGTTTCATATGAATTAGCAGTCTGATTATTGATTGTAATAGTATAAGTAAGATTACCATCTACCCAATTTTTTTTATCAGCACTCTTAACTAAAGTAAGACCATCAATCATATTAACCACAGTGGCATTTGATGTAAGAGAAGTTGGAACACTATTATATGTACCTGTTGCAGTTGCAGTATTATTTAACTCGTTCATAGTCACCTCCTACTAAAATAATTATATGAGTAGATGACTGTTTTATTTCTAAAATATAGAAAAAGAATAAGTTATTCACTTACTCTTTCTACATCAAATTTAATAGTAACACCATTTAAATTAACTTCTTCTGTATCTAATTCTTTCTTGATAATATCTAAAGCTAATGTTTCCTTCTTAATTACTTCAATATAATTAGAAATAGCTTTTTCAAAATCACTATTTTCAGTATAGTAAATAGTAATTCTATCGGTAATTTCAAAATCCTTTGTCTTTCTTAAATTTTGAACTTTACTAATAAATTCACGCACAATTCCTTCATTAACTAATTCACTAGTTAAAGTAGTATTTAAAACAATAAAATGATTTCCTTCATGACTTGCGTTAAATCCTTCTTTAGATGATACTCTAACCTCTATCATTTCAGGAGTAATTTCTACCTCTTCATTATCAACTTCCATTTTGATAGTACCATTACTTTCTAAAGTAGTAATATCTTCTTCACTTAAAGATGAAAGTTTTTCTTGGAATTCTTTCATATGAGATCCAAACATCTTACCACAAATCTTAAAGTTAGGTTTTACTTCAAAATTCATATATAGTGATAAATCTTTCGCAAAGGTAACTTCTTTTACATTTAATTCTTCTTTAATTAAATCTACTAAATCAGAAATAGTTTCTTCATTTTTACCATCTAAAATAACTTCACTAATTGGTTGTCTTACCTTAATCTTAGCTTCTTCTCTTGCATTTCTACCAAGTGAGATTAAATCTCTTACTAAATCCATTCTGCGTTCAATTTTTTCATTAATTTTGGCATCATCACAAACTGGATAACTAGCTAAATGAACACTTTCTTCACCAGTTAAATTAGTATAAATTTCATCAGATACGAAAGGTACAATTGGAGCAATTAATCTACAAACTCCTTCTAGTACTTGGTAAGTTGTCTTATAAACTGCCTTCTTGCTAGTATCAAGACTACTACCCCAGAATCTTCTACGATTACGTCTAATATACCAGTTAGATAATTCTTCGTTTACGAAACTGTTTACTAATCTTACTGCTTTATTTAAATCATATTCATTCATAGCATTAGTCATATATTTTACTAATTTATTATATTTAGAAAGTAACCACTTATCAATTTCTTCTAATTCTTCATACTCTACTTCAAATTCTCTAGGATCAACCTTATCTGTATTTGCATACATTTCAAAGAATGTATAAGTATTTTTTAATGTATTAAAGAATTTAGATTGAACTTCTTTGATACCATCTTCATCAAACTTAAGTGGTGTCCATACAGGAGATGCATATAACATATAAAATCTAGTAGCATCTGCTCCATATTTTTCTAAAATACTAAATGGTTCAACTGCATTTCCTTTAGATTTATGCATTTTTTGTCCAAATTTATCTAAAAGTAAGTCGTTTACAACAACATTTTTATAAGGACTACAACCTTTCACAAAAGTAGAAATTACTAATAAAGAATAGAACCAACCACGAGTTTGATCAATTCCTTCACTAATAAAATCAGCTGGGAATTGTTTTTCAAATAAATCTTTATTTTCAAATGGATAGTGATATTGAGCAAATGGCATAGAACCAGAATCAAACCAACAGTCCATTACCTCTTTAACACGAGTCATTTCTTTTCCACAGTTTGGACATTTAATATGAATATCATCAACATATGGTCTATGAAGTTCAATAGATTCATCAATATTCTCAATTGCTTTTTCTACTAATTCTTTACGAGAACCTATCATTTCATCATGTCCACAACTACATCTCCATAATGGAATTGGCGTACCCCAATATCTATTTCTAGAAATAGCCCAATCATTCATATTTTCAAGCCAGTTACCAAAGCGTTTTTCTCCAACATATTCTGGATACCAATTAACTGTATTATTTGCTTCAATAATCTTATCTTTAAAAGCAGTTGTTTTAATATACAAACTAGGTTTTGAATAGTAAACAAGTGGTGTTTTACATCTCCAACAATGTGGATAGTTATGTACCATTTTTTGTTTTTTAAATAATTTATCTTCGCTTACCAAATATTTAATAATATCAACCTCAAGCTCGGAATCAACTACTAATCTTCCCTTCCATGGTCCTTCTTTGTAACAACCATTTTCATCAACCGGATTTAACATCGGTAAATCATATTTTAACCCAACTTCATAGTCATCTTGTCCAAAAGCAGGAGCTATATGAACGATACCAGTACCATCTTCCATAGTAACATAATCGGCTACTGTTATATAAAAAGCTTTTTTATTAACAGATAAGAATGGTAAAAATTGTTCATATTCACGATATTCTAAATCTTTTCCTAAATATTCTTCTACTACTTCAAATTCATCACCTAATACTTTATGAGCAAGTTTTTCAGCTACGATAAAGTTATGGCCTTTTGAGAAACATTTAACATATTTTTCATTAGGATTTACACAAGCAGCAACATTAGAAATCAAAGTCCATGGAGTAGTTGTCCAAATTAATAAATAAGTATTATCTTCATCTTTCATTTTAAAAGGAACAGTTACTGTATTAACACTAATTTCTTTATAACCTTGAGCAACTTCATGACTAGCTAGTCCTGTTCCACATCTAGGACAGTATGGTAAAATCTTAAGTCCATCATAGATTAATCCTTCATCAAAGAATTTCTTTAAAATCCACCATTCTGTTTCAATATAGTTATTGTCATAAGTAATATATGGATTTTTTAAATCGATAAATTGACCCATTTTGTTCGTAAAATCTTTAAATGATGCTTCATTTTTCCAAACAGATTCACGACATTTTTCATTAAATTCTTTAATACCATATTTTTCAATATCAGTTTTACCACTAAAACCTAATTCTTTTTCTACTTGTACTTCTACTGGAAGACCATGAGTATCCCAACCTACTTTACGAAGTACCTTGTAGCCTTGCATCGTTTTATACTTACAAAAAGTATCTTTTAAAAGCTTAGCTAACATATGATGAATTCCTGGCATACCATTAGCTGTAGCTGGTCCATCATAGAAAACAAAATAATCTTTTCCCTTTTCAATTGATTTATTTAATAAGTCTTCCTCTAAAAACTTATTCATTAATTTTTGTTCTACAACACTATTTTTTTCTTTACTTAATTCTTTAAACATAATTTACACCCTTTCTTTTATTATTTTACGAATTTGTTTAACATTATCTTCTCCATAGATATGAGAGTACTCCATTAACTCTTTTCTACA
>CAKOXL010000003.1 GCA_934130105.1 uncultured Bacilli bacterium
ATAGCAGCACCATTATTTTCTTTAATAGCCGCTAAATAAGCAAAATAAGTCCATTGAATAGCTTCTTTTGCATTACTTGCAGGAACACTAATATCATAACCATAACGAGATGCCATCTTTTTAATTTCATCTAAGGCACGATACTGCATAGATACTTCTTCTCTTAATTGCATTAAAGGTATATCCATAACAGGACCTTCTAAATTAGCAAAATCTTTTTTCTTTTCTGCCATTAAAAAATCAATACCATATAACGCAACACGCCTATAATCCCCAATAATACGACCTCTACCATAACTATCAGGAAGTCCTGTTAATAAACCAACATGACGTGCCTTTCTAATTTCATCTGTATAACAGTCAAATACACCTTGATTATGTGTTTTACGAAATAAATTAAAATACTTATCTACATTTTCATCTAATTTATAATTATAACTTTCAAGTTCTGAATAAACCATTCTAATACCACCATAAGGATTTACTATTCTCTTAAGTGGCTTATCTGTTTGAAGTCCAACAATTACTTCATTTTCTTTATCAATATAACCCGGCATAAAACTATCAATTCCAGACATATTGGTAGTATCAATATCTAAAACATGTTTTTTAAGTTCTTCTTTTAATAACTCTTCACAAGTTTTCCATACCTTATCTGTTTTACTAGTTTTACCCTTCAAAAACGATTCATCTTGATCATAACCTTCATAATTTTTCTGAATGAAGTCACTAACATTAACTTCCTTCATCCAAATTCCTTCATTAAAATCTTCCCACTGTTTCATTATTTTCCTCCTTTATTCTACTATTTTATTTTAACAAACTATCTAAATAATAGCTAGTAATTTTATCAATTTAAATTATATGTATCAATTATCAAAACAAGTTAAATTTTCAAGTATTTATCATAAGATAGTATAGGAGGTTTTTTATGAATGAAAAATATACAGTTATTATAGATGCCGCTCATGGAGGCAAGGATCTAGGAAAATGTGCAAATAACTTTCATGAAAAAGATTATTGTCTTTATTTAAGTAAATATTTAATGCTAGCATTAAATCAAGCTGATCTAACAGTTAAATTATCTAGAGAAGAAGATTATGATTTAGAGCCATCTTCAAGAATAGATAAAATTAAAAATTTAATAACCAACAGTGATAAAACTATAATTATCTCATTACATTCACATTTTGATGATAAAAATACTGCCATTATATATTCAAAAGATGATAACACTAATCTTGCATCTATTATCTATAAAAACATGAAAGAAAATAATTTAGAGGCAACTAAACCAACGGTAAAAATTTTACCAGCTGATTGGAATAAAGATTATCATTATATAATGCGTGAAATAAACCAAATACCTACTATTATTCTAAGTTGCTTTTATAACACAACAAATCCTAGTGAAAACTGTAACAAAATTATATCCGTAATAGCAAAATCAATATTAGAATTTATTGAAAATGCCGATATGAGATATAGTTATACAGTTAAAAAAGGCGATAGCCTATATTCCATCGCTAAAAATAACAACACAACTGTTGATGACATTAAAAAATTAAATAATCTATCATCTAATCTTTTATCACTAGGTCAAATATTAGAAATACCAAATAATGATGATACTGATACCCTAGAATATTTTACATATACAGTTAAAAGTGGCGATAATCTCTATGCTATAGCAAGAAAATATAATACAACAGCAGAACAAATTAAAAATTTAAATAATTTAGCTAGTAACTTACTATCAATTGGGCAAATACTAAAGATACCACTAAAAATACCATCAGATGAAACAATCACTATTCCAACCTATGAAAATTATGTAGTAAAAAAAGGTGATAGCCTATATTCTATTGCTAAAAAATTTAACACTAACGTTAATGACATAATGAAAGATAATTCTCTAACTTCAACCAATCTAACAATCGGCCAAGTTTTAAAGATTAAAACATCTTCTTCTGATTTTATCCCGACAGATGAATGTATAGGAGATCCTAGTTTATATGAAGAAGTTGAAGAAACAGAAATATATATTGTTGAAAAAGGTGATAGCCTATATTCTATTGCTAGAAAATTTAATACTACCGTAGATAACATAATAAAAGCAAATAATCTAACATCAACTAGCTTATCAATTGGACAAAGTTTAGAAATTCCAAAATCAAGTGCTGAAACAACAACTACCATTAATTACACAGTAAAAAAAGGTGATAGTCTCTACTCTATTTCTAAAATGTATAATACAACTCCAGAAAACATAAAAAATTTAAATAATTTAAAATCAAATAATTTAGCAATCGGCCAAATTTTAAAAATAGAAAGGAAGAATAATTAATGAATAAAGATCAAGTATATGAAAAATTCCTAGAGGAAAATCCCGATGTAGGAATATTAAAAGTTCAAATATCACTTGCAGAACAAGCAATTCCTATTCCTAATGTTGATGTATTAATAGAAAAAAAGGTATCTAATTTAACACTTAATTTCTTTGAAGGACTAACTGATGGAAGTGGTACTATTTCTAATATCGATTTACCTGCACCAGTCATTAAAGATAAAGATGAACCAGAATATGTAATGTATCAATTAATAGTTAAACATCCTAATTACGTAGGACCTACTACTTTTCAAATACCAATATATAGTGGACAAAAAATGATTCAATATATAACGCTAGTACCTAAACGTAAGGAGAATAATAATGGATAGAGCAACTGTTTTAGAACCATTTATACCTACTCAAATAATTGTTCACTTAGGAAAGCCAGATGAAAATGCAAGAAATGTTAGAATCCCCTTCATAAATTACATCAAAAATGTTGCTAGTAGTGAAATATATCCAACTTGGCCTGAAAATGCTTTAAGAGCTAATATTATAGCTATTATTACATTTACTTTAAATAGAATTTATAATGAATGGTATCCTAGTAAGGGTTATTCTTTTGATATAACAAGCTTACCTAGTTATGATCAAACATTCGTTGAAAATAGAACTTTATTTGAAACCATTACACAGATTGTGGATGAAATCTTTAATAATTATGTTGTAAAAGACGGCCAAATACAACCTTATTTTACTAAATATTGTGATGGAAAAAATACTATTTGTGAAGGTTTATCCCAATGGGGTACTGTAACACTTGCTAAACAAGGAAAAACACCTCTTCAAATTTTAGAATATTATTATGGTGATGATATCAAAATTATTACTAATGCCAAAACACTAGAGCCTATTGCTTCATATCCAGGTGTTCCACTAAAATTAGGAGATGCTAGAGAAGAAATTAGAATAATACAACGTGAGTTAAATGCTATTCATCAAAATTATCCACTGCTCCCAATTATTGATCCTGTTAATTTATTTTTTACCGTAGAAACAGAAAATACAGTTCAAAAATTTCAAGAAATATTCAACTTACCAATAACAGGCATTATTGATAAAGCCACATGGTACAAAATAAAATATATCTATAATAGTGTTAAAAAAGTATATGATTTATATACTGAAGGTATTAAATTAGACGAAGTACAAATTAAATATAGTACTGAATTAAAGCATGGTGATAACGGCCAAGAAGTACAGGTATTACATTATTTTCTAGGTGTAATATCATACTTTGATGATGAATTACCACTTTTAAGTGTTGATTCTGTATATACAGATAATACTGAACAAATGGTTAAAAACTTTCAGAAAAAATATAATATAAATGAAACTGGAGTTACAAATCGTGAAACTTGGAATAAAATTTTAGAAGTTTATCAGGATACAATAGATAATATTCCAACATCATATAGTGAAGTTGTTGATGAAATTTATCCAGGTAGATTTTTATCACGTGGTATGAGTGGTGATGATGTAAGGATACTACAAAATTATCTTTTAAAAATATGTCAAAAATTTCATGATATTCCAGGAGTGCGTGTAACTGGTACATTTGACGAATTAACAGAAAGATCAGTTAAAGTTTTGCAGAAAAGATTCAATCAAGAAGTAAATGGTGTTGTTGGGCCCGTTACATGGCGTGATATTGTAGAAAGGTCAAAGGAATAATAAAATAAGGGATAACTATAATTAAACACAACCATTAAACAAACATATATTAAAATAGAAAGGAATGATTATATGTTTGAAGATAATAATAACTGCAAAAAAGATAAATACTGTAAATTACCAAATGGTTGTTATTTAATGGGTCCAACTGGTCCTAGAGGACCTAGGGGTCCTGTTACAATTACTGTTAGAAATACAACAACAGGTTTACCTGACACTCAAGCTACTGTTGTAAATAGTGGTACTAGTGATGATATTATTCTAGATTTCATGATTCCAAGAGGAAGCACTGGACCAACTGGACCAACAGGAAAAACAGGGCCAACAGGCCCTAAGGGTGATACTGGAGAAAGAGGTATAGCTGGACCAATGGGACCAACTGGTGCTCAAGGAATCCAAGGGCCTCAAGGTTTAAAAGGCGATCAAGGTCCACAAGGAATCCCAGGAACACCAGGTGCACCAGGCGCACAAGGGCCAACTGGACCTACTGGACCTAGAGGACCTGCTGGATTTGAATCTATGTTTGGACGTAAATATGATAATGCTACTAATACTATTACATTAGAAGCAAATATTGCTCAAACAATCCCACTAGGTAGTACAGGACCAAATTCAGGAATCACAACTGGTACTCAAAATGCATTAACTATCACTCAAAGTGGTACTTATCAAATAGATTATTACTTTTCAGGATCAACCAATGTTAATGCTAACGTTACTGTTGAAATAAGTCAAAATCAAACACCAATTGGTAGTACTACTATCATAAAAGATGTAGAAGCAAACAAAGATACTGACTTCATTGGTAGTTCAATTAATTCTTTTGCAAATGGTGATAATATCAGTATGTCAATAGAATCAACATCAGCAGTAACAATATCCCCAACTTCAGGAACAAATGCATATTTAAACATCCACAAATTATAATATTTTAAAAAAGTAAACGTTTTATAAATAGACGTTTATTTTTTTATGACATAAAAACAGACGTGATAATAAAAACATCATATATTACCATAGAAAGGAGAAAAAGTATGTTTGAAGGAAAAAATAATTGTTGTAAAAAATGGGAACTTTTAAATTCATGTTACCTACTAGGGCCAACTGGGCCAAGAGGAACATCTGATACTCTAGAAATAAGAAACACAATAACAGGAGATGTTGGTACAGAAGCTAAAGTAATTGATACTACTGGTGCCCCTCATCATGTATTAGATTTCATAATTCCACAAGGAAAAGAAGGAACACCTGGTGCTAACTTAAATATTTTAGGCCATTATGATACACTAGATGATTTGAAAAAAGATCACCCTACCGGTCAAAAATATGATGCTTACCTTGTAGGAAAAGATTTATATATTTGGACAGATACTGGTACTAGTTGGGAAGATGTAGGTCCAATAGAAGGACCACAAGGTGAAAAAGGAGATAAAGGCGACAAAGGTGATAAGGGTGATATTGGCCCAACTGGTCCTAAAGGAGATACTAGTTACCCTATCGTTAGTTACCTAGTTACTTTTAATCCAGGCACTAGTGAAGATGGTGTTGAAATATTATCAGGTGATAAATTACCAATTGATAGAAAAGAAATAGATATTACGAATTTAGTAACATTAGATAAAGAAAATAAAACTATCAAATTTAATAGAATCGGGTATTATAAAGTCGTTTTTGTTGCTTCTGCTTACACTCAAGCAACTGATATTGAATTTAACCCCCACCGTGACTTTGTATCTTTAGGCTTTGGTACTAGTAGCGATATTATCTATATTGGTGCTAGTGAATGGGTGTATGATGAAACAGCTACTCAAATAATAGGTCAAGGGGTTATAGCTGTTGATAACACAGATAATGTTTATTCTTTAATGAATGTTGGAAAATACACCATTTACTTAAATACTCCTGATATTTTAGATATTAATTCTCACTCTTATTTTACCAATTCCCTACTCACTATTACGGTAGAATATTTAGGAAAACAAACTAGTGAATAATATATAACAGCAAACTAACATAGAATAAACTGAGGTGAAAAATGAAAAAATATAAAGTATGCGTATATGCTATCTGTAAAAACGAAGAAAAATTTATAGAACGTTGGGTAGAATCAATGAAGGAAGCTGATGAAATATACGTTTTAGATACTGGTTCAACTGATAATAGTATAAAATTATTAAAAAAATTAGGCGTAAATGTCAAAAAGAAAACATTTAAGCAATGGCGATTTGATAAAGCTAGAAATTTATCTTTAAAAATGGTACCTAAAGATACTGATATTTGTGTATGCACTGATATTGATGAAACGTTTGACAGTGGTTGGCGTGAAAAATTAGAAAATGCCTGGGAAAAAGGAAAAACCAATAGACTCTTATACACTTATAATTGGAGTCTTGATAAAAACAACAATCCACTAGTAACATTTTATACAGAAAAAATTCATAGTAGAAATGATTATATATGGACACATCCAGTTCATGAGGTATTAACATACATTGGTAAAAATCAAGAAGAAACAAAGACCGTAGATGAAATAGTACTTAATCATTATCCTGACTTGAAAAAATCAAGAAGCAATTATTTAGAATTATTAGAGCTATCAGTCAAAGAAGATCCAAATGATGATAGAAATACGCATTACCTAGGTCGAGAATATATGTATCATGAAAAATGGAATGAGGCAATTGATACATTAATAAAACATTTATCATTAAAAAAAGCCACATGGAAGGATGAAAGATGTGCATCAATGAGATTTATTGCAAGATGTTATGAAAAATTAAAAAGATATGATGAAGCTAAAATGTGGCTAGATAAAGCAATATTAGAATCACCATACTTAAGAGATCCATACATGGAAAGAGCCATTCTAGAATATAATTTAGGAAACTATGAAGAAGTAGAAAAATATTGTTTAATGGCATTAAAAATAAATACCCATGAAAAAACTTATATAAATGAAGTTTTTAGTTGGAATAATACCGTTTATGACCTACTATCTTTGTGTTATTTTTACAAAAACGATCTAGAAAAAGCTATTTTTTATTTAAATATAGCGCTAGAAATGGAGCCAAATAATAAAAGGCTTAAAAATAACCTAAAAATAATGAAAAATATGATTAAAAATAATTAATACCATGTTGAATGTTAATTACCAAAATATATATTTATAAAGGAGAATCAAACCATGAATAGATATCCAAGTTCAAACTGTTACCATATTATTAATGGAGCAACAGGTCCAATAGGGCCAACCGGACCAACTGGGCCTATTGGGCCAACAGGTATAACTGGGCCAACTGGACCTATCGGCCCTACCGGTGTAACAGGCCCTACTGGCCCTAGCGGTGAAGCATTTACTAAGGAATTCGCACATAAATATAACGATGAAGGCGATACCTTAGAACTAACAGCTAACATACCACATCAAGTTAGTTTAAATATTTCGGGTGAAGCATCAGGGATAACTGTAAATCTAGAAAACAGTATGATTATTAATTCATTTGGAACCTATAAAATTGAATATTTTTTCTCTGGATCTATTTCTGATAATGCTGCATTAGTAGTTGAAGTAGATAATAATGATGTATCAATAAATGGAACTGAAATAAGTAAAGATGTAATTGTAAACACTGATACTGATTTTCAAGGCGCCGTTATTGTTGTTGCTAATCCAAAGGATATTATAGATATGAAAGTTAGAGCTAATAAAAATGTAACTTTAACCCCTGCCCCAGACCTAAATGCATATTTAATAATAACAAAGTTGATATAAATATTAAAAATTTAGGTTTAAATAAAATCTCTCAAAACAAAATTATAAACAAAAAAGATTCGTGTTTTTATTACGAATCTTTTTATTAACAAATATGGGGCGGAATATGGGGATCGAACCCATGCATACCGGAGCCACAATCCGGCGTGTTAACCACTTCACCAATACCGCCATCAATGTATTAATTATTTAACTAAAAAATACATTCTTATTTTACCAACAAAATTTTCTTTTTGCAATACCTTTTTACTTATTTTAAATAAATATCACACAATAAACATTTATTTTACAACATAAGGATCATTTTCTGTACCAGTACCCTTTGAATATAAAACATCACTTGCTAAATGAACAACAGGTCTAATGTATCCAGTAGAACTTGCTCTTGTAATAGTTACAGTACCATCTAGAGAAACTTTAAATACCTTATAAGTATTACTAGCATCACCAGTTAACAACCACCAATTAAAATTATAAACATCTAAATAATTATAATTAGAACAACTATCCGTCATAGCTGAATTACAGTTCTCATCAATACTTGCATTAATATAATCATATAAAGGCAATAAACCAATATATTGACTTTCTAAAAGTTGACTTTTTTCTATAGAACCATCATTATAAACATCTGCTTCATTACGTTTTCCAATACTTAAATCATATAAAGATAACATCTTTTTAGCACTATCACTAAGTAATGTGTTTTTACTATAAATATCATCAATAGAATCTCTAATTCTACTAACAGAATAATCATTAATACCATCATTTCTATCACGATCAGCATTAAAACGATCATCCCAAGTAACAGAAGTTAATTTTTCATTTAATATTAAAACTACTTGATCACCACTAATTTTAACTATTCTCCACATCTTTCCGCTAAAGTTAACATAGTTATTAGGATCTTGACCCTTAAACACTAATTCACCATTTTCTTCATATAACCCTTGTCCTGTATAAACTATATTTTCATGATCTTTAATATATGAAGACAATGTCTTTGTAACATAACTACTACCACAATCTAATATTGGAGTATAACGATATTCTCCACCAACATAACTTACTATAACAGTAGCACTACAACTAGCACCTTTCATGCTCTTAGTAAGTTCACTCATACTTTTTAAATATCCAGCTTGAGTCAAAGAAACATCTGTAGTTGAAACTTGTTCATTACCATCTTTAGGAAGAAGTTCAGTATGGTCAGAATAATATGCTTTTGCAGCATTTAATACTTTATTCTCTATACTCTTATAACTAGTTTTTCCAAAAATAGAATTATAAATTAACAATATAATTATAATTAGTAAAACAACAACTACACAACCGCAAGATATCATTATTAATTTCTTTTTACCTAAATTTTTCATACATATCTCCTTCATAAATCATACACCAATTATAACAAACTATTTTTTTTAATTCAATACTTTTACCCCTATAAAAATAGACATTTTAACCATCATACATAAAAAAAGAAGCATAAATACTTCTTATCTAGCTTGTGGTAAATTTTCTTTATAATAATCATATAATTCTTTAAATCTAGCAAAATGTACTATCTCACGTTGTCTTAGCCATAATAATGGTCCAATTATATCAGGATCATCAGTTAAATCAATCAAACTTTCATATACAGCACGTGCTTTTTCTTCTGCTGCCATATCTTCACTTAAATCGGCAAGTGCATCACCAGTTGTTGCAAAATATGTTACTGTAAATGGTACTCCACTTGCATCTACTGGATAAACAGCATTTTTATGTTCAGCATAGTGACTAGCTAAACCAGCTTCCTTCATCTCTTCAGGTGTTGCACCTTTCATTAATTGATATAACATTGCACAAATTATTTCAATATGAGCTAACTCTTCTGTGCCTATATCAGTTAAAAGAGCTTTTCCTCTATTATCTGGCATTGTATATCTTTGATTTAAATAACGAAGAGCTGCACCCAATTCACCACCAAAGCCACCATACTGAGTTACTAACTGTTTAGCAAAGGCTAAATTCTTTTTCTTAATTGAAACAGGATACTGTAATCTTTTTTCATATGCCCACATCTTACATTTCCTCCATTTCCCATGGCCAAGCATACGCTTCCCAACTAAAGTCATTAGTATTAGATGGACTATCCGCTAAAATAGGCCCATACTTTCTTTCATATGCTTTTATAGCATCACTTGCCTTCTTCTGATAATCATTATATAAATTAATCATTCCCGTATCATTAGGATAAATATCTAAATAAAGTTTTACCTCATGAGCTGCAAAAGTTGTTTGATTAACATTTAATAATAATTCTGCTTGCTCATTATTAGGAATTAGTTTAGATGGTTGATAATTTAAATATTGATCATATAAATTATTAAATAAATTACCTTTTATATATCCTTCATACATAGGCATTATGTTGCTATCAGATATACCTGTCTGATTTGGCATCATCATATTATTAAATATATTCATATCAGGATAGCCAAAATCATTAAAATTCATATTATTATTCATAAAATCTCTCCTCTAGTTTAGTTTATGACTTACTAACTATAAGGACTGGGCAAAAGCACAAAAAAACTACCTTTAAGAGGTAGCTGTTTCTTCCATAATCAGTTTTTTAAACTTAATATCAAAGTTTTTTAATTCTTTATCAATAACATCTTGATAAATATTTTTTGAATTTTTAATAGCATTTCTAATATCCAAAATATTAACTTCATTTCTATTATTAAATACCGCTTGAGAAAAAGCTTGTGATAATAAAGTTAAACAAATATCGGGATATCTAGAACCAATACCATATACTCTTTTATATTCACTGGTAATATCAACAATAAATGTCATAATTTCTACTTTAATAAAATCACTATATTTTAATTTAGCTCCAGTATTTTTCTCTATTTTAGGAAGGGTTCCTATTAATATTCTAACCGTATGCTCTTTATCAGGCTCCATAACATCAACTCTTTGAAAACGTCTTACAAAAGCCTTATCTCTTAAAACGTATCTTTCATATTCATCAGTAGTTGTTGCACCTATCATTTTGATACTACCACGACCTAAACTCTCTTTAAACATGTTAGCAAAATCTAAACTAGAATCACTAGTAGCACCCATTAACATATGAATTTCATCAATAAATAAAATCACTTTATCTAAATCTTTCAATTCATCAATTAAAGTTTGAAGTCTAGTATCACCAGTTGGTAAAGTACCAAGTAACGATGTTGTTTTAACACTTATTATTCTATACCCCTTAAGCGCATCAGGAACTTTATTTCGCTGCAAAAGATATGCTAATCCTTCAACAATACTTGTTTTACCAATACCAGGTTTACCAACTAAAATACCTGATTTTTCCTGCGTTAGTAAAATTAAAATTAATTGTTTAATCTCTTCACTTCTACCAATTGCTGGATTAGTAACATAATCTCTACTGCAAAAATCATCACCATATCGCGCAAGAATACTGATTTTGTTAGTTTGCTGCTCTTTTAATGCTAATTCATTCAATAAATTTGATTTAGTAACAGGAAGCATAGATAAATCTTCTTCATCGGCATAAGTTTTGGTATAAACTTCTGAACTAACTAAAGATTTATCTTTTTTTAGTTCTTCATCTATATTAATAATTTTAGGTATTACTTCTTCTACATATACAGGAGGTGTTTTTTCTTTTACTACTTCATCATCATCGAAATTTCTAATATTGGTTGGATTATTTCTCGTTGCCCTATATACTGTTTTTTCACTTTTATTATCAAGCCAAACATTATTTTGAACTATTGGTATTTGATGGTTAGCTTGAATAGTTGATTTTAAAACCTCATTTTCTAAATCTTTATTAACACCAGTTGTAACATTAAATTCATCCTCTACTTTATTATTGGATTCAGTAGTTAAGATATAATCACGATTAGTTGGTTCTAAAAACTTTTCTTTATCATCGTTAACATTTCTATTATCATTGCTAGGCTGATTATTAAGAAAATCAAAACTTTCCTGAGTTGATTTCTCGTTAGTGTTAGAAACATTATTAAAACTAGTAATATTAGTGTTACCAAAATTATCAACATTAGCAGCATTATTAACACTACTAACATTATCACTTTTATTATTAATATTACTATAACTATTGAAATGGAAATTTTCTTGCTCATTTGGTAAAGCATTTTCATCTTGATTTAATGATTTATTATCTAATTGTTTGTAATAATCATCGGAAAAAATAAACAAACTATCTTTTCTTTCTTGATTCATAAAAATTTCCACCTCTTATTCTTTTGTTATTATTATAACATTTTTATATAAACTTTAAAACAAATTTAAAATAATTTTAATAAAAATAGTAGCTACATAAATAAAATAAATTTATTCATTAGCTACTAATAAACATTTTATAAAAATACTAAGCCAAATAACACTAATTAAAAAATTAAATCTATCTAATAAAACAAGTTATTAACATAAGTTATTAAATAGTAATTAAATGATCTAATCTAATTTCATGACAGTTAATTTAGCAGTAGTAGTACCATCAAAAATTAATTCTGTATTTTGATCAGTTGTAATATTAAGAGTAATCTCATCATCTTCTCTTAATCCAGCTAATATATGCCCATTTACAGCTGTTATAGTATTAGCTTTAGCTTGACCTTTTATATCACTTGCTAACATTTTAGTACCTGAAACCTTTAAAGTAACTGTATAATTCGTATCAACAGAACTAGTAATATTTAAGAAATAGTCTATTCTATAAGTACCATATCTTATTATCCCAATTGCATAAGAACTGTTATAAATAGCAAAAACAGCTGGTCCTGTTTCTTCAAGTGGTATGATAGTATCTGTATTGGCAGTAACAGTAAAACGCTGGGTTGAGTTAGAATATCTTGTACCATAAGCTTCTATCCCGTTAGGATCACCTTTTGGTCCACGAAGACCTTGTTCTCCCTTTTCCCCTTTTGGAATATAAAATGTCAAATGATGAACTAAATTTTCAAAATCATCTAGTACTTGGGCATCATCTCCCGGTGAGATAGTTTCAGTACCATCTATCGATATACCCTCACTTCTACCAATTTCTCCTGGTAGCCCTCTTGGACCTTGTTCGCCTTTTTCGCCAGGAGTACCTTGTTCTCCTTTTTCTCCCTTCGGAATATAAAAAGTTAAGTGGTGAATTAATCCTTCTTGATCATCTTGAACTGAAGCCTCCTCATCTGGATTAATAGTTTCGGTACCATTAATCGTAATAACTTCACTTCTTCCTATTTCACCAGGAAGTCCCCTTGGACCTATTGGTCCTTGTTCTCCTTGCTCTCCCTTTTCACCAGGTGTACCACGTGGTATTTTAAAATCTAATATTACATCTTTATTCGTTCCAACATTGGTAACCACTGCCTCAGTACCAAAATCTCCTGTTTCAGTCTTTCCTACCGTGATTGTAGTTGGACCATTTTCACCTCTTGGCCCCTGTGGCCCGGTTGGTCCCTGATTACCAGTATCTCCCTTTTCACCCTGCTCACCACGTAATCCCTGAATGCCTTGTGGACCAATAGGACCAGTTGGCCCCTGAAGATAGCAATACCTAATATTATTACATGTCTTATCTAGGTAATTACTTCTTTTTTTGTTGCTTTTATTAAAAGAGTTATCCTGTAAATTATTATCCATATACATTCTCCCTTCTTTTTATTCTATGCATATTGGTTAAAACAGGCCATATAAAAAGTAATTATACATAGACGTACAATTACTTTTATACCAAATATTAATACTTAAAATATTTAATAGTAAAAACCGTATTACCATTATCTAGTGAATCAACATTAATTAAACCATTATCATTCTCAACTATAACCTTAGAAAGTGATAAACCAATACCAACACTATCAATACTAGCATTTTTTCCTTTATAAAATCTTTCAAAAATATGTGGTAAATCTTGATTTGAAATAGCACTGCCATCATTTTCAATAGTTATTTTTAAATATGCATTATTTTCTTCAACATAAATTTTAACATAACTCTTAGCATGTTCTATTGCATTTTTTATAACATTAGTTATTGCTTCTATTTGCCAGTATTTATCACAATATATAAAGTAATCATCACTATCCAAAACAGAAACTTTAATATTTTTTAAATCACATAAATTATTAGTATTACTTATTGCCTCATTTATAATTTCATTAACACTTACATTATTCCTCATAAAATCAATAGTATTAGTATCAAATTTAGAAAGTTTTAATAATGATTGAATCAAAAAGTTAATATGGATAGTATTTTTTCTAGCTGTTTTAATAAACTTTTCACGCGTTTTAAGATCTAAATCAGGATTATCATCAAGATTATCAAGAGCAATCATTATAGAGGTTAGCGGTGTTTTAATCTGATGTGAAATATCTTCTAGTGAAGATTTTAAACTAAGTTTATCATTTAAAGAATTATTAGCACTTTCCTTTAACATAATCATCGTTTTATAGACTTCATTTTTTAAAATAGATAACTCATCTTCCGTATTATTATCAATACTAAATTTATAGTTTCCCATATTTATATTTTTAATATAATTTTCTATTTCTTTAATATCATCATCTTTTTTCTTATTATATCTTAAATAAATTAATATAAGTATTATAGAAAATAATAACATTAAAAAGCCATTTATAAATATAAACACTTTTAATATATTGACATTTTCATTAATTACCGATTCACTTTCTAAATTTATTCCATATTTAGAAAAAAAGTTACTAGTATCATTATCAGTATTATTAAAAATAGTAATAATTTCATTATCGCTAATATCTGGATATTTTTCTTTTATAAAAACAACAAAAGAATTAATTTTATTATTAAAGTTAACTGTATAAATATGATACTGAATAATAGTTAAAAAGAAAGAAAATAATATAAAGAACAAAATAAAAATAAAAGATAATTTTATATATTTTTTTAACTCAACTTTATTTTTCATAACTGTCAATCCTATATCCTATACTCTTTATTGTAGTAATAATATCAGTTCCAACTTTTTCTCTAATTCTTTTAAGATAAACCGTAACAGTATGATCATCAACATCATTACCAGTTGCTTCAAAAATTAAATCTAATATAGTACCTCTTCTTACTACTTTACCCATATTTAAAAATAAAAGATTAAGAATTTTTATTTCTAAACTAGTTAAATTTATAACAGCATCATCTTTATAAACAATCATTTTATCCATATCAAAAGTTATATTTTTTACTTTAATTATAGTCTTCTTTTTCATTCTAGTTATAATTTTAGCAACCCTTGCTAACAACTCATTCGTTGAAAATGGTTTAGTTACATAATCATCAGCACCAATTTCTAATCCTCTAACTACATCAAATTCACTATCTTTAGCAGTTAAAAATATAGTAGGAATATGTTTCTCATTTATATAATTTTGATACAAATCAAAGCCATTACCATCTGGAAGCGTAACATCTAAAATAATTAAATCAAAACTATTTTTACTTAAACAAGAAATAGCATCACATATATTAGTACAAGAATCAATTAAATAGCCTTTATTTTTAAAAGCAAACTCTAATCCCTCAATAATTGATAAATTATCTTCAACTAACAAAATATTCATAAAATCATTCCTCTAATACCATTATACAACATAAAAGAGCAAAAACTGCTCTTTATATGTTTTCATTTCTAATTGTTTCAATAGTATTTTGTTTATTTATCTTATTAATAGAGTATTTCATAATACAAGAAATTAAAACAAATACCGCAAGTATAACAATTACATATGCAACTATTGGTAAGCTATAATCAATTCCCATATCTTTTCCTAAAGCAATATATATTATATAAGATAAAACTGTGCCAATTACTGTACCAAATACAAGTGATTTACCACCAATAAATAAACTTTCTAGTCTTATCATTCTATTGAACTCATATTTAGTCATACCAATACTTTTAAGCATAGCAAACTCTTGTCTTCTTAATTGCATATTAGTCGTTATTGTATTAAATATATTAGTTGCACCGATTAAAGATATTACTATAATAAAGCCATACAAGAAAATACCAATTAAAGTATATAAATTTCTTATTACTCTAACATTTTCATCATAATTATCAACATAATAAGAATTATTATCTTTTAACATGCTATCAATATCATCCTGAAGTTTATTAGCATTACCTGATTTATATAATATTGAAACATAATAAGTGTTAAACAAATAGTCAAAATATTCATCACTTATAACTAAAAATTCACCACTATAACGTTTATAACCAAAAGGCTTTTCTTTAACAACATTACTAATTTCTATACTAAAATCATTAAATTTGCAGATATCTGAATCACATTTAACATTCAAAGTATCATTTTTATTATAATCAAGAACCCTTAAAGTTCTAGAAATATTTTTACCATGATCAGACTTACTAATATTAACATAATCATTCAATATTGCCTTATTCTTAACATCATCATAATTAAGACCTAATGATTTAATATACTTTCTATATTGATTATCTCCTAACGCAATTATAGTTAAATTGCTAACATCTAAATCATCTGGTATATTTAAAAATGATTTATATTCTTTACTATACTTAATATTTGAAATATCTAAATTAGCAATTCTACTAACTGTATAATCACTAACATTATCTAGTTTGGTTGTTGCTAAAAGTTTATTATATTCATCATCACTAAAGCCCTCTACTACATCATATGAAGTTAATAAAAGATTTCCCTCTTTATCTTTAACTTCTAATCTAATCGTTTTAGTTGCCAAATCCATAAAGCTATAAAGAGCAATAAATACTGCTACTGATACTATAATAGAAATAACAGTCGTTCTATATTTCTTTTTATTTCTCTTGAAATTTTTGTAAGATATTTCTCCACCAACGCCAAAGATTTTCTTAACTATTTTAGGTGATTTTATTTTTTTAGGATTAATCTTAATACTAGCACTATTTCTAATTGAATCTATTGGTGAAACTTTAGATGCTTTAATACTACTTCTAAGTGCCGAAAAATATATTGTAATAATTCCTAGAATAATAGATGCAATAATAGCTATATATGAAAATGAAAAGACAAGTTCAAATCCCAAAGCAAATGATTTTGCTAAAAAATAATTACTAACAACTATTAAAATTGCTGATGCTAATAGTCCAAAGAAAATACCAAGTGGAATTCCAATTAAACCAAGTACAAATGCTTCATAAAAAACATTTTTTCTAATTTGTCTTTTTGTTGCTCCTATACTTCTTAACATTCCATATTGTTTAATTTTTTCAGTTATTGAGATATCAAAACTATTCTTAATACAAAATATTGATGTAAAAACAATAATCATAATAACTATCAAAACAACTATTTCAAGTCCATCAATACCACTTTCTTCTATTGGATTAGTCTCTAAAGAAACCAAATATTGATTTATGCTAATTTTATATTTTGCTTTATTTAACTGATCATAATATGTCTTTGATTCATCTTCTGTTAAATTACTTTTATTATATTTTTCAAATAAATTTTCATCAACACCAATTATGTTGGCTGTTGTTTTATAAATTGATTTAAGTCCATCTTTAGTATATCTAGCATACACATTAACATTTTCAGTTAATTTACTATCATCTTGATAAGTTACAAATGTATAACCAGGTGCTATATAACTTTCAACATTATTAGCTGGTCTTTCAATAATACCAACCACTTTATATGTCATTCTACTAGTATTAATAATATCTTCATTACCAGTATAGGCATTATTTTGATTAAGTAAACTACCATCATCACTTACTCTACTACCAACATCTAAAGTAATTACATCACCTATATTTATTGTAACTCTACCATTAGTTTTTAAATGAGTAGGAATAAGTATTTCTGAATCATTATTAGGAAGTCTTCCTTCTACTAATTTTATAGATAATTTTTCAAGTGAATCTTTTGTAAAACCATTAATATAAACGTAAGGTTTATATTCATTTTTAGAATCTATTTTTGCATATCCAATACTATTAGTTAAATAAATAGCTTCTATCTTTCTATTATTTTTAAATGTATCGATATCAGATATTGGAACATCCATATATTCTACATGAAAATTACCCGTATTTTTAATATCATAAGCTATTAAAGATTTAAGTAAACTAGAATAAATTGAAGCAACTGCTGTTATAAGTGCTACTGATAACATTATCCCAACAATAGTAACTATTGTTCTTCTTTTGTTTAACTTAAGATTTTTAATAGTTAACTTATTAAGTAAATTCATAATTAAGCCTCCCTAACTATTTTTCCATCTTCAATTTCAATAATTCTATCAGCACACTTAGCAATTTCCATATTATGAGTAATCATAATAATCGTTTGTTTATATTCTTTATTTGATTTTCTTAATAGTTCAACTATTTCATCACTAGATTTTGAATCAAGATTACCAGTTGGTTCATCAGCAAGTATTATAGAAGGTCTAGTAATTAAAGCTCTACCAATAGATGTTCTTTGTTGTTGACCACCAGAAAGTTCATTTGGCAAATGATTTTTTCTTTTTTCAAGTCCTAACAACTTAACCAAATCATCTAATTCTTTTTTATCAACATTTCTGTTATCTAAATCAAGTGGTAATGTTATATTTTCTAAAACATTAAGAATAGGAATTAAATTATAAAACTGATAGATTAATCCAATTTGTCTTCGTCTAAATATTGCTAATTTATCATCATCAAAGCTATAAATGTCCTTATCTCCTATATATACTTTACCACTAGTAGGACGATCAACACCTCCAATTAAATGAAGTAATGTTGATTTACCAGAACCACTAGCACCAACAATAGCAACAAATTCACCCTTTTCTACTGAAAAAGATACATTATCAAGTGCCACAACTTTGGTACTATCTTTCCCATATACTTTAGTTAAATTTTCAACTTTTAATATTTCCATAAAAGTTACTCCTTTCTTTTACATTTTAATTATACTATAGTAAAAGTTACAAATAGGTTACATTTAGAAATTTATATATAAAAAAACTAAACATTTTTCTGTTTAGTAAAATATAAAAGAAAGTTAGTTTTTTCATTTTATTATAATTAACAACATTAAATTTTTAAGTCAAATCTTGATTAATTAAATAGATTTATATTCACAAATTCCAAGTTAAACTTTCTAGTATTTAATATTTTATTGTTAATAGACTCATTTGAAAATAGTTTTTATAAAATAAAATATCCCGCCATATAGACGGGATTTCAGGGGGTTTGGTTGAATTGCTCTCACACTTTAGTCCGTAAGAGCCACCATGCGTAAGGATACCCTCACGCATTTTAATAATATAATATTATTCAAAATAAGTCAACAATATTTTTCTAAATTTAAGAGTTATGATTAATAGACTCAATTAATCTTTTTTTTAAGTCATCACTATCAAAATTTTTATCATTTAAATACTCAAAAGAGTCATTTTTTGCTTGTATCAAAATTTTGTAATCATTTTTAATATTGGCTATTTTAAACGACATATCTCCACTTTGTTTAGTACCAAATAAGTCACCATGACCTCTTAATTTAAAATCTTCTTCACTTATTTCAAAACCATCACTTGTTTTAGCCATTATTTCTAATCGCTTAGTATCGCTGTTACTAATTAAAACACATTTAGAAGCAATACTACCACGACCAACTCTTCCTCTTAATTGATGTAGAGTAGATAAACCAAATCTATTAGCATCAAAAATAACTATCATTGAAGCATTAGGAACATCAACACCTACTTCTATTACCGTTGTACTAATAAGTATCTGTATTTTATTTTGCTTAAATTCGCTCATAATTAAATCTTTAGCCATAGTTGCCATTTTGCCATGAACTATATCAATCCTATACCTACTACCAAAAGCCAAATTCATCTTATCCTTAAGTTCAACGACATTAGTTAAATCCGAATTATCACTTTCTTCAATTAGAGGAGCAATAACATAAATTTGATGATTTTGTTTAAGTTCTTCATACATCAATTCTAAAACATCTTTAATTTCAGAATTATTTTTGACATATGTCTTAACTGGGATCCTGCCCTTAGGCATTTGTTTAATAATAGATACATCCATATCGCCATAAATAGTTAAAGCATAAGTTCTAGGAATTGGTGTTGCACTCATATATAAAACATCAGGCATGATACCTTTATTATTTAGAAGAGCTCTTTGGTTAACACCAAAACGATGCTGCTCATCAGTAATAACTAAGCCCAAATTTTTATATTTAACCTCTTCTTGAATTAAAGCATGTGTACCTATAACTATATTAATATTTCCATTTTCTAATTCTTTATAAATTGACTGTTTTTCTTTCTTTGTCTGTGAACCAACAAGTAATTCAACATTAATACCAGTATCTTTAAATAAATCTTTAACATTGTTGTAATGCTGAATAGCTAATATTTCAGTTGGTGCCATTAAAGCACTTTGATATCCACTAAGATAATTAAGATACATTGATGCAATAGCTACTATTGTTTTACCACTACCAACATCACCCTGAATAATTCTATTCATTCTAGAAGAAGAATTAAAATCATTTTTAATTTCATTAATAGTATTTATCTGATCAGAAGTTAACTCAAAAGGTACCATATTTAAAAATTTATTAACATCATCTTCTGTTATATTTCTTTTAATACCAGTCTTCTCATTTTTATGTTGTTCTCTTAAATAATTAATTTTAAACATAAATTCAAATAATTCTTCATATTTTAATCTAATTTCAGCTTCTTTTAATTTTTCTATACTAGGTGGGTTATGAACGATATTTAGTGATGTTCTTTTATTTAAAAAATGATACCTTTCTTGGAAGATTAAGGGAATATTATCAGTAATATCTTTACCATTCATAAGTAAAGCTGTATTAATATACGTTAACATATTCTTATTAGTTAAACCAGTAGTACAGTGGTAAACCGATTCGATTTTAGTCTGATTATTTAATAGACCGAATTTAATATCAGATGCAGTTATAACATTTTTATTTTTATCATATTTACCAATTACTATAACATTAGTACCAATATCTAAATCTTTCTTCATAAAAGCACGATTAAAAATGGAAACACCAACAACACCATTAGTTGTAACAAGTCGAAAATTTAGCTTATTAAGACCAGCCTTAAATCTTAACAATATAGGTACACTTTCTACCTTTCCATCTACTGTAACTTTTTCATCATCATTTACTTCTTTTAAATTACATCTTTTTAAAACGTCATAACGAAACGGATAGTGTGTTACTAAATCATCAACAGTATAAATACCAATTTTATTTAATAATGCCAATGATTTAGGTCCTATACCTTTAACCTGTGAGACATTTACCATCCTATCACGCCCATTTCTAGGCATATTATAACATATTTTTTAAATTTCTTAAAGAAACAAAGTAATAAATTTCCAAATTTATCTACACAACTAACTCTTAAAAAAGCTAATATTATTAAAATATTATCCTTATAGATTACTATATATTTTTTAAATTTACCACTATAATCTTAAAAATATACACCATTTTATTACATTTATATAATCAATTTAGACTTTTAATTTAATTTTTTTCAAAAATAGTTGACAAATTAATACTTTTAGATTAGTATATTTATCACCAATTCGGTTATGGCGAATTGGTCGCTAGTATCACACTAGCCAACCCCTTTTTATTCTTTTTATGAGGTTGTCCTTCAGGGGGTACAACCTCAAATTATGGAATTTAAAAGAAGAAACTATTCACTAGTTTCTTCTTTTTTTCTTTGTTCTGATAATTCCTGCAATGATACATAATAATTATATCTTTCAATTGCATTAATTCTATTCTGTTCTAATAACTCATGATACTTATCAGGGTTTATTTTTTTAAGCATACGGTAACGATCCTCTCCAGCAATAAATTCAAAGTATCTACTAAAATCAGGTTTAGAATCAAGTTTAAATTCATTAGTATCCGGATTATAGTGGAAAAGTGGATAGTAGCCAGTTTCCACTGCCTTTTTTTCTTCCTGGATAGTAGATTCCATACCAGATAAAATACCTTGAGCTATACAAGGAGCATAAGCAATAACTATTGAAGGGCCATCATAACTTTCTGCTTCTTTCAAAACATTAACAGTATGTTGCATATTAGCTCCAAGTGCAATACTTCCAACATAAGCATGAGGATAAGTTAAAGCGATTTTAGCTAAATCCTTTTTAGCAACTTCCTTACCCTTAGCAGTAAACTTGGCAATACTTCCAACTTTACTAGATTTAGATGATTGACCACCAGTATTAGAATATACCTCAGTATCAAGTACTAAAATATTAACATTTTCATGATTTGCTAATACATGATCGATACCTGAAAAACCAATATCATAGGCCCAACCATCACCACCAATAATCCAAATAGATTTAGGTTTAATATATTCTTTTAATTCCAGTAATCCTGAAATTGGTGTGTTATCAATAATATCATATAAATTATTAGCACTATCAATATTGATATCATCTAAATATGCATTATAAATATCTTTTTCTGAATCATTAACTTTATCAATATTATCAGAAATAATACTACATATCCTATTTTTAATAGTTTTATCAGCAATTTTCATACCAAAACCATACTCAGCATTATCCTCAAATAAAGAATTTGCCCAAGGTACTGAATAAGCCGTAGTTGGAAGACTAGCTGCATAAATAGAAGAACAACCAGTTGCATTACTAATCATTAAATTATCACCAAAAAGTTGCGTTAATAATTTTAAATATGGTGTCTCACCACAACCACCACAAGCGCCACTAAATTCAAACTTAGGTTTTACAAACTGGCTTCCTTTAACCGTTGAAGTAGGCATTACTCTCTTTTCAGTAACATGATTAAATAAGTAGGAATAACTATCTCCCATAGTCTCCTTTAATTTTTCCATTTTCTCCATCGTCAAAGCTTTTTCACCTTTACGTCCAGGACAAATATTTACACATAACTTACATCCAGTACAATCAGGTAAACTAATACCAATAGCGAATTTTAAATTTTGACCCTTTATATTAGCATCAACAAGTTCAGCTTTTAGTGAATCTGGAGCATTTTTAACTTCATCCTCATCTAGCAAAAATGGTCTAATTACAGCATGAGGACAAACAAATGAACACATATTACATTGGATACAATTTTCCTTATTAAAACAAGGTCCAATATCAGATATATTTCTCTTCTCTAATTTAGATAATCCTGGATCATATGTACCATCTTCATACTTTAAAAAATCACTAACTTTTAAGCTGTCACCTCTGCCACTAGAAATAACTCCAAAAATATTATCATCAGTTTCATTATTTTCTTCTTTCTTAATATCACCAGGTATATCTACCAGTTTTAAATACTCAAATACACGAGAAACTGCTTCCTTATTTTTATTAACCAAATCATTACCTTTATTAGCAAATTTCTTTTCTATATCCTCAATAATCTTTGTTTTAGCAAATTCAAAGTCCATAATATGTCCAATTTTAAATAAAACTGTCTCCATAATTGAACTAATCTTATTACCTAAACCAACTTCCTTAGATAATTTAAGAGCATCTATTATATAAAATTTAACATTCCTATCAACTAAAATATTATAATCATAATTAGATAACATCTTTAGTGCATCTTCTTCACTTTTACTAGTATTTAAAATAAAGATACCATTATGTTTAATTCCATCTAACATCTTAAAATTCTTTAAATAAGACTCTTTAGTACACATAACTAAACTAGGTCTTTCAACATAATAAGTAGAACGTATTTGTTCTTTACTAAATCTTAAATGTGATTTAGTAACGCCACCAGATTTTTTAGAGTCATATTGAAAATATCCTTGTACAAAAGCATTAGTATAATTACCAGTAATTTTAATAATATCCTTACATGCACTAACCATACCATCAGAACCATATCCATAAATTAGAAATTCTATAGCTTTATTATTAGTTTTAATACAAGCTTTCTCTAAACTCTTATTAGTTACATCATCTACTATACCTATGGTAAAATCATGCTTAATATTTTTACTAGATAAGTAATCAAATACTGCCTTAATATCTCCTGGTGTTGTATTTTTGCTAGATAAACCATATCTACCACCAATTACCTTAATATTACGATTACTTTCATTAATGACACCAACAACATCTAAATATAATGGTTCACCTAAACTACCAGGTTCTTTCGTTCTATCAAGAACAGCTATACTTTCTGCCGTTATCGGTAAAACATTAAGTAAATATTTTGCAGAAAATGGACGATATAAATGTACTTCTATTAGACCAACTTCTTCACCATTTTCTATCAAAGTATCAACCGTTTCTTTAATTGTTTCACAAACAGAACCCATAGCTACAATAATTCTAGTAGCTGTTTTACTACCATAATAATTAAATGGCTTATAATCTTCTCCTGTCATATTATTAATTTCTTTCATATAATCATTAACAATATCTGGTAAAGCTTCATAATAACGATTTCTTACTTCCATCATTTGAAAGTAAATATCATCATTTTGAGTAGTTCCACGTGTTACTGGATTACTAGGATTCAATGCTTTTTTTCTAAATTCATCCAAAGCCTCTTGATCAATTAGCTGTTTTAACTTATCAGTATCAATTAATCTTACTTTTTGTAGTTCATGACTGGTTCTAAAACCATCAAAAAAGTTAACAAAAGGAACTTTTCCTTTAATAGCAGCTAAATGAGCAACACCAGTTAAATCCATAACTTGTTGAACAGAAGATGATGCAAGTAAAGCAAAACCAGTCATACGAGTTGCATAAATATCCTGATGATCCCCTAAAATTGATAAAGCATGTGTAGCTATACTTCTAGCAGCAACATTAATAACACATGGTAGTTGTTCACCAGCAATTTTATACATATTTGGTATCATCAACAATAACCCTTGACTAGCAGTATAAGTAGTAGTTAAACATCCTGCTTGTAAAGAACCATGTATCATTCCAGCTGCACCTGCTTCTGATTGCATCTCAACAACTTTAACTGGACTACCAAAATAGTTAAGTTTACCACTTGAAGACCAAGTATCAGTTAATTCTGCCATAGGAGAAGATGGCGTAATTGGATATATTCCAGCTACCTCTGTAAAGTTATAAGATACATAACTACAAGCTTCATTACCATCCATAATTTTATATTCCATAATATCAACTCTTTCTATCTACTTTCTATATTATATTTTAATTATATACCATTTCATGCAAAAAAAAAAGAAGAAAACATTCTACTCGGTAACAATCCAAGCAGTTGGAATTCTTCTTAAAACACCTTGTGCACCAGTTGATGAAATTGGATTATTTAATAATTCTTGTCCTTCTAATAAAGCAGATGATGTACCACCGTCAAGGTTAGCAGCATTAACAGCTCCATAATTTTGCATTAATTCAGTTAAACCAACCATATCAATACCCAAGATACCACTAGTATAATTTCTACCATTAATAACAGCAAAAAGCACTATTCCATCAGCACGTTGTCCTATTGCACTACGAGGAGCAATTCCCCAACCACCATTTCCTTTTACAAATGAAGCTTTACCATTAACAATCAAGAAAGGTCCAAACTCAATAGCATCACGCATACCTTTAGCAAGTGCTTGACTGATAGACATTTTACCAAGAATTAGCTTGTTGTCTTTATCAAATCCAATAAAGCCACCACCTACCTGAGCATCATCATAATCATAAATAACTCTACCATCTTTTATAACAGTACCATGTGGAATCGCACCATTACCACTCCAAGTAGGATCATAAAAGCCACTAGCATTCATACTAATTAAAGCATTATTATTTTTAGCAATTGTTTTTAAAGTTTGACCCTCTGTTCCTAATTTAGAACTAACAGCAAGTTTTACTTTTTCAGGTTTATAAACCGCTATAATATATCCATCATAGCCACTACCCTTAACTTTAATTTTTTTATAGATTGTATTTTCATCTACACCTTCGAATAAATCTTTCTCATACTTGGAATTATATTTTCCATTATTATTAAAATCATCTATATCAATTAAATCAGGATTAGTATCTTCATCAACTTCAATCAAATAATTATCAGCTAAAACTTTATTAATATATTCATCTGTATAAAACCAACGTGCTAAATATTGATGACTCATTGTAGTCATAGCTGTTGTAATTAGAAAATTTCTGAATTTAGCATATGGACCATATAATAAAAACAAACCACTTGATAGACCAATAATTCCAATTGAAAATAATAATAAAAATGCTCGTTTTACTTTAAGACTTATTTTAAGTTTTGTCTTTTTATTACTCTTAGTCATAACTACCCTCCAATACTAATTACTACTTTTTCCAATAAATTCTCCATCAGAATTAATATCAACATATTGATACTTAGAAACATAGTTTTTAAAATTAGTATCATTATCATTTAAATCTTTTTCTCTACGAAACTCTTCAATTACATCATTAAAAGATAAAATATCTTTCGTATAATAATTTATAACTGTTTCATAAGCAATTATAAAAGCATCACATTTATTCATAATATCACTATTAGAATAATGTTTATTAACACAATTTTCTTTTAAAAATGAAGACGAATCATTAACTGCATCAACACTTTCAGTATATTTATCTAATATTAAAATCCAATCATCATAGTTATCTTCAACTGTTTCAGTAAAAAGATTACTAACAACTTCACTATAGTAAGAACTTCTTCTTTCATTAAATGATTCAACTTTTTTTCTAAAATTATCATCCTGTTCTACTATATCGAATTCTAATTTATTTTGTTTATATTTACTGCTACTAACTCTTTCATAAACAATAATAGCAATACCGGAACCAATAAGTAACAAACCAAAAACTAATATTAAAAATATTATTTTTCTTCTTTTCATTTATTCCTCCCTTTATTCTTAAAACAGTATATCAAAAAAAATACAATTTGTCTAATAAAAAGTGGAAGTTATCCCTTATAAAAATAAGATATAAATTTAGAAAAATAAAATAATATCTGTGAACTTTTATTAATTGCAAATGCTTTACCAATTGCTTTACCGCCTATTGTTAATGAAGCAACAATAGCAGTTACCAAAAGACTAACACTAAATAAATTAAGATTTAGACTATTAGCTATCGCACTAGATAATAAAGCACTAGCCGATCCACTGACAATTCCACATATATCACCAATAACATCGTTACAAAAGCTAGAGGCTTTTTCACTATTCTTAATTAATTTTACTCCTATTTTAGCACCTCTTACTTGTTTTGATGCCATCGAATTAAATACTTTAAGATCTGCAACAGTTATAGCTACACCTACCATATCAAATAAAATACCAATACCAATAAATAATAGTATAACAACAACAGCTAAAATACTACCAGCATTGGGAATAGCTGTTTCTGAAAAAAAAGAAAAAGCAAGAGAAATAAAAAAGGCCAATAAAGTTACTTTACTAATCCACTTATAATCAACTAATTTTTTATTTTTTACCGTTTTCTTAAGAACTTTTGTCTCATATTTATCTTTACATTTTTTATATTTCATTTCAACCTCAAAAAAAATAAGAAATGGTCGTTAATAAAGTAAACCTTGTATCTTAGGTCAAGTTGGATTTCCCTACTTTCAACTTATCGTTACCAATAAGCGGTTCCCCATTAAAGAAAGCAATAGATTGTCACCAATTCTATGACTTGATTACCACTTAGCATACACTGCAATCCAATATTAATACTACACCCTAGGAGTTTTCCTCAAACACTTTAAATTTATTATTATGCTTTTTTGCAATAATTGTTTCAAGTAGCAATACTTAATAAAAGATGTACACCTTATATTAAGCTGTCTCTATCCCCAACTATCACGCAAGCCAAGCTACGCTACCCATAGATTTCTCCACATGATAGGTTTAATCCTAAGTCGTAAAATATTATTTCACAAGATTAGGTCTCCGCAAGAAAATGGGTCGTTCCTCATATGCCATTATAAGCGCCCACAATCTCTTCCAACCAGCACCTACCCAATACTGGGCGTATTAAGCAAGCACCAGATGTTTCATAGATGTGCTCTTTAACGAATTTTTAGGCTCGTCTTCATAATAACTAAAGTGACTAGAATAATGCACCACTTCTTATATTATTATATTATATTCAATGAAAAATTTCAAATGATTAATATTACTTAAATAACTTCCAAATTTCTATCAGCTAAAAGGGCAAATAATTTTTTATGTTCTTCAGTATAAGGAACATAGTCCTTATCCCCTTCTTTAAATATATCTTCCAAATATTCATAATATACATACTTAATATCTGTTAACTCTTCAACTTGAAGTTTCGTCTTTTCAACATTTAAATCCCTATGCAATAAATATACATCATCAAAAACACGTATATATGAATCTTTATAAGGTTGAACACGCTTTATAGTAAATAAGAATTCTAATTCACTAGCATCAGCATCAATATCTAATTCTTCCTTAAGTTCACGTAAACCAGACTGAACACTATCCTCACCAGCTATAACATGTCCAGCAGATGAAATTGCCCATAAATTAGGAAAAGTCTTTTTTAAAGGATTTCTCTTTTGAACTAATAATTCTTGGTTACAATTCATTATCCAAATATGAACAGAACGATGCCAAAGTCCTTTATTATATACTTCTTCTTTCGTTTCAACTATTCCTGTTTTATTACCATTTTCATCTAACACATCTAATAATTCTGTCATAACATCACTCATACTATCACCTATTATAGAATAACACATTAAAAATTTTTTTCTATATTTTTTTTAGCTACTTTACATAATTAGATATAATAATTAAGTTAACTTGTTGATAATTTATTGATACTTGCTACAAACAGCATTCATAATTGGAAGATTTCAATATTAAGTGTAAATTACATAAAAAAATAAAAGATACCTAAATCTAGGTATCTCATGTTCACAAACCTTATAAAATAAGGATCAATTCTAAATGGTGGGCCTGAATGGACTTGAACCATCGACCTCACGCTTATCAGGCGTGCGCTCTAACCACCTGAGCTACAAGCCCATTTAATCAGTGAACATTTACATTTTACTATATTTTTCTACTGTTGGCAAGTATTTTTTTTAAATTTATCTTTTTTTATGAAAAAAACAAATAAATAGGAGAGAACAAACAACAATTCTCTCCTAAAACCAACCTATTAATTTTTTTCAAAGAATTTTAAAATATTATCTCTACCAGTAATTCTTTCTACAATTTTCTTATCTTTAATTCTTACAAGAGTAGGATTAGAAGCTTTAAAATCAACTAATCTAACTGGTTTTTCAATTAAATATTCTCCATCTTCCAAAACATATTGCTTATTTACTTGCTTTTCTAAATCAATTATATGAAAAGGTAAACTTTTATCCTTACTAGTGTAAGTATCAATTAAACTAATATAATAGCTTGCAAAAGTATCTGTAAAATTAAATAGTAATACATAATATTCACTGTCACTACGATTTAACATTTGGCCAACTATAATTTCCTCATATTGAATGCTAGTAGCTACTTCTTCACTCTCTTCTTTTTTATTAAATTTTATCTCGCCACTTACAATAGCTGTTATAAAATATGTAAGTGCTAACACTAAAACAACACAAATCGCAATCTTAACAAATTTAGAATATTCTATTTCGCTATTACTACTACTTTTATATAAATTTCTTTTTTGTTTCTTATTTTTCATGTAAATCACCACACATAGATTGTAACACGGTTATAGAATAAATGTCAAAATAATTAAAACCAAATTAAAAAATAGATAAAATTTTATCTATTTTTATACTCTATTTCATTGTTGGTATAACATTAACACTTCTAGCAATATCAAGTAACTCATCCTGACTTATTACATCACTTACTAAATAATAGTCAATTCCATTACTACTCCAACTAATCGAACTATCAGTTAAAGAACCAACTGTATCAATAAGTAAGTAAGGTTCACCATAAGTTGGAATAATAGAAAATTCATTTTCAATACTTGATGTTTCTTCAACTAAAAGGAATGGTTTTTCGCCTTCAAATGTCATAATAATTCTTTCACCATCAGTTTTAGTAATCTTTTCTTCACTTGCTAAAACTGTTCCAGTAGGAATATATAATGGATAGATAGAATCCTCGATTTTACTAGTAGTATTAGTATTAGCATCAGCATTATTATCTTGTTCAGTATTCATAATTTTGTTTAAATCAAACGTATCATTATTAATATCAGGATTAAGATCAATTGTTAAAAAAGTCATAGTCATTTGACTAATATCATTCTCATCCAATACACTTACCTTTTTTAAATTTAAATTTTTGTCAAATGTAACTGTTTGTTTAACTAGTTTTCTATTATTTGGATAATTAACACTAGTTGTAAAAATATGCTCATTTTCGCTACTAACTAAACTTTTCTCATCATCAGAATTAATATCATCCAAAATAGATTGTATTAAATATACTTGTGAATTATTGTATGGCCAATCACTTTGAAATTTAAAACTTTTATTAAGTGTCGGTGTTAATACATATACTCCATCTTCATTTTTTAAAATTATCTGTTCATGATTATTATTGCGATTCTTTAAACTAACATAATATTTATCCTTTTTTTGATAGATAACTTTAACATCGTAATTATACACATCATCATTATTAACAATCTCTAAATTTCCAGTCAATTGATATGCTTTTAAATTACCATATTTCTTAGAAACATCTTTTAAAACATCATTTTTAGTATTTCCAAAACATCCAGTTGTAAACATACAACTTACAACTAGCAAAAATAAAAATATTTTTTTCATGTTCACTCCTCTTTTCTTTCATTTAATACTATGAGTAAAAAAATACATTATTCACGAATATTTTTAAAATAAATGCTTATCATAATACTGAAACAAGAAAAAGGAGGATTTTATGCAAGCATTACAAAAAGTAGCATTAGTTTTCATAATAATAGGCGCTATTAACTGGGGATTAATTGGACTATTCGATTTTAACCTAGTTGAATCATTATTTGGAGCAGATAATGTGATAACTAAAATTGTGTATGTTTTGGTCGGCATATCAGGTATTATTGATATAAGTTTATTATTTAACGACTATGAATAAAAGATACTGAAAACATTCAGTATCTTTTATCTTTTACTTTTCTTCAATTATAATTTTTATTTTTGTTGTTTTTGATTCATAGGTTAATTTCAAATCATCACCGCTTGCTTTAACTTCGACTTCATATTCACCAGGTGTGTAACCATTTAAATCAACTGTTACCTTTAAGGAACTTTTATCAAGCTTATTAACAACATCACTACTACCTTTAACAACAACTGTTACTTCACTATTTTCTTTTCCTATTGTATATGCTTTATATTTTGTAGTATCTAAATTAATTGGTGTAATCGTAATAGCATCAAATTCTTTAGTAATTACATCATCAAGTACTACTTTTACAGTAACAGTTTTACTGCTGATTGATCTAACGCCTGATGGTTTATCAATATTAATATTAAATGTTTTACTACTTGCTAAATTACTAACATCAATTTCAACAGGAATAGAATCAATTCCATTAATTACTGATTCTTCACCATAAATAGTAACCTTAGAAATAGAAGTTGTGAATTCTTTTATTGATTTTCCAAAAGCTAAATCTCCCTTAGGAACAACTTGTAATGAAACTTCTTTACTAGGAGAAGTTATTTTAACTGTTGCATCAATACTAGATGGCACAATCTCAACATCAACAGGCTGACCATCACTATCATAAGCAATAAGCGGAACATCTTTTAATGTGAAAGTACCAACTTTAGGATTACCAATATTATCAATATCTACTAATGCCTTAACTGTTGCAACCTGTTTTAATTTATAACTAGCGCCTTTAATAATAACATCATTTCTACTTAAATCAACATTATCCAAAATTAAAGTTGCATCCAAATTATCCTTATGTAAAATATCATAATCTAATTCTCTAGTCTCAGATACTTTTTCATAAACAACTATATTTGCAGTAGATGGATCAAGCTTATAATCTATCGTTTTAAGCGCTTGAGACTGATTGTAATTTAATTTAACTTTATGACTACCAGGAGTTAATCCTCTTAAATCAACAGAAATACTTAAACTTGAAGTATACTGCTTAGCTAAATATAAATCGGATGTTCTACCAATCAAAGTAACATCAACTGTCGTTGGAAGACCTTCTATAACATAAGCTTCTTCATTATATTCAGCTTGAACTGGTTGATTATATAAAATCTCAGCATTCTTATTTATTAATGTATCCGAGTTTTGATCGACTATAAAAAATACAGCAAAAGCAAAAATTAAAGATAATATAATCAAAGTTTGTTTCTTATTAATAAATTTTTCTATTTCTTTACCATTTTTCTTAATAAAATCTGAAATAAATAAAATAAATTTCGTAATTGGAGTAATTAACCATTTATCAAAAAATAAAACTATTTTTTTACCTATTTTCTTCATAAATATCTTCCTCATCTAACTCATCTAAATAATCTTCTTCTTGTTTAGGTCTTAACTCATCAATTAACATCATTCTAACATCATCAACAGATAAGTTATAAAATAATTCACCTTTTACAGCTACACTTACTCTACCTGTTTCTTCTGATACAACAACACTAATTGCATCACTTTCTTCAGTAATACCTAAAGCAGCACGGTGACGAGTACCAAATTTTTTATTAACTTTTGAACTGTTACTTGTTGGAAAAACAGCGCCAGCACAACTTATTCTATTACCTTGAATAATTACTCCACCATCATGAAGTGGATTGTTTGGAAAGAATATTGATATTAACAAGTCGCTAGATAAATCTGCATATATTTTTTTACTTTTTTCAATATAATTAGCTAAACTAATATCTCTTTCTAGAACAATTAAAGCACCTATTCTAGCTTTTCTCAAATATTCAACTGCTGAAACAATTTCATATACTAATCGCTCGCGTTCATCAACTGTTAAAACTTTATGGCGACCTAATAATTGGGTTTTCCCTATTTGTTCTAACACATTCCTTATTTCTGGTTGGAAAATTATAATTAAAGCAAGTGGTCCCCACATGATTACATATTCAAGTAATAAACCAATAGTAGTTAAACCTAACAGATCGCTAATTATTTTAAGTGCTAAAATAATAGCTACTCCTTTAAATAATAAAGTTAATTTTACGTTATTTCTAATATTTTTTAAAATATAATAAATTGCTAACCAAACTAATGAAATATCAAGAATTTTCTTAGCAATCGTAATAATACTATCTAATGTCATAATTATTCCTTTCATAAAAACTATTTTAAACTATTTATTAAATACAAATTACTAATTAGAATGAAAGTCGTTAAAATCATTAACACTAACACTGCTACTAGGTGTATTAATAACATTACTATCTTTAATAGTAACGGGTTCAATTGGTGGAACTAAATTATCATTTTTAACAATAGCAACCCTAGCTTTTTCTTCATCTGAAATTTTCTTTTTTTCCATTAAGTAACCTATTATTGCCATAATAAAAATAACTGATAATATAGCAACAACAACGTACAACGGACCATCAAGAATATCTCTAAAAAATTTAATCATTTTAAATCCCTCTTATTCTAAAGAAATTATAACACGAATTAATAAATATGTAAATTATGAATGTTTAAGCCCAATTTTTCCTTATAGATTATAGCTAATAAAAGGTAAATAATATTATTAAGTATTTTTAAATAAAGGACTAATTACTTAATCAACTATTCTTATTAAATAATCATTATTTTTTCTATTACCATTATTAGTTAAAACTAATCAAGTACAATTAACACAGTAAATATATTTTTAAATGCATTCTTAAATTTTAAAACCCAAACGTTTATCGTTTGAGCTTATTATCAAAATAGCAAACAGTATAATCTACAACTTTTTCTTCAATAGTAATTCGTATAAGTCAATCTATATAAAATGGCAACAAAAAGAAAAAGAAATGGAAACACCATTTCAAAACTTTATGATACTAAATTAATAATGAATTGCCTGATGTTTTATTTTAACTCCATCTACATCTATATAATCAGAACAATCATATTTATATAAAGTAGTACCATTTGTATCTATTTCCTTTAACACATCTCTATCATCTACTACATTAGTATCAACATTTTTATGACTCATAATAGATGATACTAAATCTATAAATTTTGCATATGCCTTAATCTCTCCAGCTATTAAATCAATAGATTCTTTACTATATTCTTTTGTTGTGTCATATAACTTAGAAGAAGCTAATGTAATGTTAACAACTAATCTAGATTGTAAATCAAATAATTCATTTAAAGAAAGTGAATCCATTAAATTACTTATCTTTTTGCTAGAGTCTTTCAATTTTTCTTCTAAAGAATTTCCTGATTAAAAATTTTGAACATTAATACCTAATTCTTTTACATACTCTTCTATACTTTCAACTATTATTTCTACCAAACACATAATTTTATCCCTCCCAAATATCAATTGCAATTATATTTTTTTTGCTTTGTTTTATTTTTAAAATCAAATAATTGATTATCTAAATATGCAATTTCAATTTCTCTACTAGAAATTGTTTTCATACTTTCAATTGTGCTAGCAATTTTTTCAATAACTTCTTTTGAATTAGATAAAGACATCTTTTTTACTTCTTCTATAATTGTCTTTCTTTCTTCATTAGAATTTAATAAATATACTTTTTTTGCATTTTCGTCATCAATTTTAAAAAAACTGCAATCAGAGCTTAATATTAAAGGACATTCAGCAATTCGTTCAATACAGCTTTGTAATAATAATGAGTATTCAAACTTTCCTAAGTTTTCTTTGTTACCATAAAGATCTGAAGAATCTTCAACGCTTGCGTCTACATTCGTATAACAAAAATTCAAATAATCTTTATAGTTAAGAATCACTTGATTTTTCAAAGTTATATCTGGTAATTTGGTATTACCTAAATAAGTACAACTAGCCATTATTTTCTCACCAGTCGTCATTTCTTCAAAAATTCCATTTCCTAAATATTTAATTGCTAATAATGTGGTTGATGTTGATGATTTACAATATTTTTCAACACTAAGGTCTTTTCTCCAACTAATAGTATCAAAGTCATCATAATCGTATTCATCATAAGTAAAAGAATTTTCTAAACATACACCACATAGATACATAACATCAGTAAAATATATTTCCCCAATTTTTACTTCTTCATCCATTGGTTTAAAACAAAAATACCAATTATCCTCAGAAGGACCACTCAAATCATCACCGGAAGTCTCATCTAAATCTTCACCCAAACGTTCATCGGAAGTTTCAACCAAATCTTCACCCAAATATTCATCAGAAGTTTCATCCAAATCTTCACCCAAACGTTCATCGGAAGTTTCAACCAAATCTTCACCCAAATATTCATCAGAAGTTTCATCCCAATCTTCACATAAACGTTCATCAGAAGTTTCATCCAAATCTTCGCCCAAATACTCATCAAAAGTTTCGTCCAAATCTTCACTTAAACCTTCATAGTAAGTTCTATTATTAATTCGTTCCATTTTTCTCCTCCAATCTACCCATATTATAGCATAATTATTGATTTTTAAATATATTTATACATTTATTTACGTTTGCGCAGTATTAAAATTATCATTTTTCAATTTATCTTCCCTATATTTTTTACAATAGATAAAAATAATTATAATTAATACTTCCTTATATATAAAAAAGCTAACTACTTACTAGTTAGCAATCTATTAATTAAACAATGCTGGAACATATCCAAGTATTAATCAATCTGGTGCCGACTGCCGGATTTGAACCAGCGACCTACGCGTTACGAGTGCGTTGCACTACCAACTGTGCTAAGTCGGCAATAAAAAGAAAAGAGCTTTGATATCAAAGCTCATTGTAATCAACTTGGTGGGCTGTTAGGGATTCGAACCCTAGACCCACTGATTAAGAGTCAGTTGCTCTACCAACTGAGCTAACAGCCCAAAATTTAAATTACTACTATAGTATATCACAAAAATTGAAAATGAAAATATTTTTTTAGCATTTTTTTGATTTTTTTAACATTTAATGCTTAAATCTTTTCATAATTTTTGCAAACGCATACTTTGTAGAACGAATAGGGCCATTTGTAAATATACCTTTTATTGTTTGCTCAGTACTTTCTTTTTTATTTAGTTTCGTAAAATATTCTAATATTTTTGATTTAATAGAAGCTAAATCGTAACAATTACTACTATTTAAATAATTAGCTAATTCTGGTGGTAATAAATCAACACTTTTTATTAACTCTTGGTAATCAACAATTAAACTAGTATCATCATTAACATTAACATAATTATTTTTACCATAAATTTTATTTAAATCCTCATAGCCGCCTTCAACAATATTAATTACTTTACGAGGATTTTCAGCAAATTTCATTCTAGTATCACCTAAATAAGATAAAGAACAAATCTGAACATATAAATCAAATAATTTATTGTTATTATTATCAGGCAAAGTAAGTAAAGCCGTCAAAACAGCAGAATTCCTATTTTCCTCATTAGCTTCATCAATTAATTTAGAATTAGTAATAGCAAGTATATTTTTTTGAAATCTACCAGGTAAATAAAAACTCTTCCAACTTCGTAAATACAAAATTAAATCTTTTTCTTCAATTGTACCATATTTGTAGGTGCTATTTTTATAATTTATATTACTCAAATAAGTAATACCAGTACTACCCTTTAGTTTTTTTAAGCTAGCATGCTTAAAATACAATTTTCCGGTAAACGAATAATCACTTGGATTAATCATCATATTTTTTAAATGCCATTCTTTTAAATTTTCAACAACAAAAATCAAATCTATTTGTGGTTTATCGTTCGTTGTATAACTACTTTGTTTAAATATACCCGAACCATAACCATAAACCGCTATTACTTTTGGCCTTTTTTTAACAAATTCCTTTATTTCTTTTACATCAACCACAATATCAACTCACTTATAAAAAGAAGAAATTATTTGCTAATCTTAGCTTTAGAACCTTTCATTCCTTTTAAGCCACCAAGCTCAGTAAAGCCTTTTAATATATTAGTGTCAAATGAATGTGTTTTTGCCACTCTCTTTTTATAATCACGGATACCAATATTTATCATATCATCTAAAAGCTCTGTATATTCTTTACCAGTTGGTTCCCATAAATAAAATGATAATGAACCAGGAATATTATTAACTTCATTTATATAAACTTTCTTTGACTTAGTATCAATTAAAAAGTCAATTCTAACTACCCCACTAGAGCCTAGTGCTTTAAAGGCATCAATCGCAACTTTTTCCACTTCTTCTTTCATCTTGTCATCAAGTGGTGCTGGTATTATACGATTTGCTGATACCATTCCCTTAGAAGTCTTAAACTTGCCACCAAGCTTACCTTTTGATTTACTACTTCCAATATATTTATCTTCATATGTTAAAAATTTATTAGAAGAAATTACTTGCTCAATAGCACTTACTTGTTGATTTTCATAGTTTCCTAAAACGCTAATATTTACTTCCATTAAATTTTCTACTAATTTTTCTACTACTATTTTATGATCATATTTAATAGCATCTTCAACTGCCACTTTGGCTTCTTCCTGATTAGCAGCCGTTTTAATTCCAACACTACTACCTAGTGTAGCTGGCTTTACAATAACTGGATAACCCAATTTTTTAATATTAGATAAAATGCTATCTGAATCTTCTTCATATTCATTATCATAGAACCAAATATATTTACATACAGGAATATTTTGAGATTCAAAAATCTCTTTCATGAACAATTTATCCTGACCAACAACAGATGAATATACATCACCACCAACAAATGGTATACCTATTGACTCTAAATATCCTTGAAGAACACCATCTTCTACATTAGTTCCATGAACTATTGGAAATGCCATGTCAATTTCTTTTACTGTTTGCTTAAATCCTCTTTTATTTTGTAAAACAAAGTGACCATTTTTTTCATATAAAACTACATTTTTAGCATATCTTTTAATTAATGATAAGTCACTATATGTCTCTATTTCCTTTAACATTTCCCCTGTATACCACTGTCTATCCTTAGTAATATATATTGGAATAATTTCATACTTTTCACTATCCATTTTATTCATAGCCTGAATAGCTGAAATAATACTTACTTCATGTTCAACACTTTCTCCACCAAAAATAACACCTAATCTAATTTTCATTACATTCAACTCCTATTCATTATAACTATCCGGTAAATCATTTTCAAATAAAACATACATGTCTTCTTTTTTCTTTAACGTTTGTAATAGATTATATGCATCATAAACACTGTTTACAATAAATAATTTATCTTTATTATAACCACTTTCATTAATTCCTTCAAATATTGGTCGTGTTTTCTTTTCACCAACTAAAATAATATAATCACTAACAGCTGCAATTTGGGTTCCAAAAATATGATTAAGTTCATCTTCTTTTTCTCCAAGCTCTGTCATACCAGGCGTAACTACCACTTTAACACCAGGCATCATATTTAAAACATCAAGTGCAGATTTTGCACCAACTGGATTTGAATTATAAGCATCATCTATCATGTACATATATCCAAGATCTCTTAATTCAAGTCTATGTTCAATCGTTCTAACCTTTCTAACTCCCTGCTGTAATTCCTTAATACTGATTCCAAATTCACGTCCTAAAGCTATACCAGCTAATATATTGTAAATGTTGTGATTACCTAATAATTTAGTTTCAAACAAATATTCATTACTATCACCTTTAAATGAAACACTAAATTTACTACCCTTATTATCACATTTAATATTATACGCTCTAACATCAGCATTTTTATCTTCGATACCAATCCATATTTTTTTACATTTACTCTTTATATTATAAGAAACTTGTTTAGGATCATCAATATTTAAAACAGCTACACCATCATCAGGTAAACTTTCAATAAGTTCAAATTTAGTTTTAACTATATTTTCAGTACTACCAAAAGTTTCTAAATGGGCAAGTCCAATTCTAGTTAAAATTCCATACTTAGGATGTACCATATCACATAAGGCTTTGATTTCACCTTTTTTATAAGCACCCATTTCTGCGATAAAAACATCATCGAATTTATCTAAATAGTTATTGATTGTAATCATAAGACCATATTCAGTATTTAAATTTTTAGGTGTAGGTCTAGAAATATATTTAACATTCAAAATATCATTTAATATATTTTTACTACTTGTCTTACCATAACTACCTGTAATACCAACAACCTTTAAATTATTCATGCTTTTTAATTTATTTTTTGCCTTTACTTCATAATATTTATAAACCAATTTTTCAATCGGAGTATTACATACCTTTGCAATTAATATAACTATATAACTAAAATAAGTAATAACTGATTCCACTAAAATAAACAGCTTACCATTTTGACTATCTAGTAAATAAATAATAGCTGGTAAAGTAAATAAAATAACGATAGTAAATATCAATCTTTTTATACGCTTAGTTATTACTAATGGTTTTTTTACTCTTTCACATTTACGATTATTTACAATGCGAACTGTTTCTAAAGCATAAAATACCAATGCAATTACAAGTAAGACATTATATAAACTATTATCCAATACATATGCTATTATAATTATCAATGTAGCCAATAAATCAAGTGTCAAAAAAATACTCTTAAAATTTTTGATAATCCATTTAACATAACGATTATTTTCATTATATAAATTTTGTTGTAACATATGTAAAGCTTTTTTATTCTTAAAAATATTAAATATTAATATAAGTAAAAAACTAATGGTGTATATATTCATAAATACCTCCTACAAAAAATTATATAGTATATTAATAACTTGTGGTAAAGCTTCTAAATAAGCATAGTGAGTGCAACCAGGTAGTTCAACAAGGCCACCATCAATTAAAAGACTCTCAAGTTTTCTTGCATCACTTATTGGTGCTTCAGTATCCAGTGTACCCCATATTAACAAAGTAGGACATTTTATTTTTTTTGCATATTCACTTAAATCTTCATTAATTACATTTACCAACGTTTCCCTCATAATAGGTGATGCTTTTCGATAATCGTAAGAACCAACATATTTTTTGGCATATTCACCGACTTTATTTAAACCAGGAATCTTTTTAGCCGTTTTAAAGATACATTCCTTGATTGATCTCTTCTTATTTCTAACACAGGGACTGCCAAATAAAACTAACTTTTCAACACTATTTCTTGATGCATAAACTATGGCAACACGACCACCAAACGAATGGCCCATCACAATAGGTCTATTAATATTAAGTTGACTTAATAATTCTTCTAATATTTCTACATAATCATATATTGTTAAACTAGTCTTTGGTTCATCACTTTCACCAAAACCAGGAAAATCAAGAATTGTTATATGATAATTTAATAATTTATCACCAAGTGGCATCATCATCTCAATGTTTTGACCCCAACCATGTAAAAGAACAATATCTCTACCATCTTCCTTACCATATTGTATGTAATTAACTTCTATATTTCTAATGATTTTTTTCATTGTACCACCAAAAAAAGTATATCACCAAATAAAGCATCATACAATTAAAATAAACGTTTTCATGTCAAATATAGTAAAAATTTATTTTAACAATTTATAAAACCTTTCCTCATTTAACTTACTATTTTGTGAATCGTAAAATTCTACGTTACCATTACTAGAAGAAGATAAAAGTTTTTTTTCGTTAAGTAAATTCATTAACCTCTTAGCAACACCATAACCACCATCAAAAAATACAACATTTCCTAATATATTAGTAATTTCCTTTTTTATAAGTGGATAATGTGTACATCCAAGTACAACTACGTCTATATCATGATAATCTTTTAAAAGTAAATCTAAATATTCACCTATATTCTTACTATTTCCTTGTTCAATAAGATAAGCTAACTTAGGACAGGCAAGAAGTGTTGTATTATCATTATTATAACGATTATAAAGAGCTAAAAATTTATCACTGTTAATCGTTGCAGGTGTTGCCATAACCAATATTTTTTTATTTTTTTGATAATCATAAGCCATTTTATAAGCTGGCTCTATTCCAATAATAATTAAATTACTATATTTTTTTCTAACATCTTCTATTACTAATGCAGTAGCAGTATTACATGCAAAAACAACAGCCTTACAATTTCTAGAAACAAAATATTTTATAATTTCTAAAACGTACGACAACACTTCTTCCTTAGACTTTTCACCATATGGATTATGTAAAGAATCACTATAATAAATATAATTTTCATTAGGTAAAATTTTTAATATTTCCTTTAAAACGGTAACTCCACCAATTCCAGAATCAAAAATACCAATTGGATAATTCATACCATCACCCCTATTCATATACAATAATTTATGCAAATAAAACTAAAGCTTTCACTTTAGTTTTTACAAAATTATTTATAATTTTTCTAACTTTCATACCTTTTCTTACTTAAATACATTGAATAAGAAATTGCGTGATTTTATAATCAACATTACTTTTTAAGTTTGTTCTAAAACCATTTTAATTTGTAAAGCTACTAACATCATGATCAATGGAATTTGCTTAATTAAAATTAGGCATTAACTAATTGAAAAATGATAATCAAAATAGAAACTATTGAAAGTACAATTGTTGCTTGCGCTTTTCCTCTTTTACGAGTTTTTAAACCTTGTGAAGCAAAATAGAAATTTAAAATATATATAATTATTCCATAAGTCACTCCAACAAAAGAACATATCAACCCAAATAATGATAACCAAAAACCAACTTCACACATTTTTTCTTGTTTCTTTGTAGTCTCATTTTGAAATGTTTGTGTGAACTGATTTACATTTTGAACTGGTTGTGCTTGCTGAGTGAATTGTTGATTTACTGGTTGTTGATAATTATTTTGAACTGGCTGTTGATAATTATTTTGATTTAATGGCTGACCTGTGGTGGGGTCAAAATTCATTTGATTATTGTTCATATTTACTCCTCCATTATTTAATTTATCAATTTCTTGAAACAGTGTATTTAAAGAATTTCTATAATTCATAGCCGTCATATTAAGACTATTTTGTTCTATTGGAGCTTCGCCAAACACTCCTTTAAACCATGCATAAATGGTAAGTACTTGTCCTGATATTGAATAATTAAAATATCTATATCCTTGTACCATTGCATCACCTGCTCTATAAAATTGTTCTCCATCTTTTTGCTGTAATTCATATTGATTACCTTGAATATAGCTTTGAATTAAACTATTTACTAAATTTGGATCACAACTTAATTGAAAAGTATATGTACTTCTTCCTTTTTTCATCTCGCACCTCCTAATAGATATAAAAAGTCTTACTAATATACCCTATGATATCATTATAACACATCTTGCTCAAATATACCGAAGAAAATTAAATATAACGAATGTAGAGTTACAATTAATATAAGACCCTTTATATACAGAAATAGCGATCGGTCTTATCAATCAAACATTTTAATAAGAAATAACGTATCATTTTGACTAATATATCACATTATCCTATAGTTTAAATATCAAATATAAATGAAATCTTACTTAAAACTATCTATAACATTCCAACACAATCATTAAACTTGCCTTCTCCCTTAGAAATGAGACAAAAAATTATAGAAAAAAACAATATTCAATAATTACATAATAACTATATCATATTGCATTTACTTTTTTATAAATTTTGTTTCACATCATTTACAATTATACATTATATTTACTTTACGTAAATAAAGTGGTTGAATTAACTTAAAAAATCATCTACACTCTTTTTAATTTTGTCTAATTCATAGCCAAAAGCAAGACAAGTATTCCATCCACATTTCTTTGCAGCCAAAATATTTTGATAATCATCATCTATAAATAAAATATCTTCTGGCTTTACTTTTAAATCGTCTAAAACATATTTATATATTTTTTCATCTGGTTTTCTCATACCAATTTCAAACGATAAATAAACATAATCAAATTTACTTAAATCATACTGATCATTTATCCTTTTCTTATCAAAATACATCAAATTAGACAAAATAGCAATTTTGCATCTACTTTTTAAAGAATGTGCATAATCAACAACATCTTTATAATATTTAACTGCTTTAAATTCTTCCTCATATAAATTGATAAAATCTTCATAGGCAATATTAATTCCTAAACTTTTTTGTAAAAAATCAACATACCTTTTTACTTCTTTTAAATCAGATACAGTGCCAATATTAACTCCATCAGGTGTTTTATTTACCCATTTACTTAGGATTTCTTCATCAGACAAACTACTGTCAATTCTTTTAATCATTCTAATTTTAGCATCATTTAAATCTTTCATGTCACATTCATGACTTTCTACGATTCCGCCCCAATCAAATATTACAACTTTATTCATCAATAATTCCTCCACCCTTAATTACTTTTTAAACTAATACTATAATAACACAAAGATATTAAAGAAATACAATTTAGAATAAAGTCATCTGACTAGATTCTGGTAAATCTTTTAAAATACCCATAATACGCATTTTATCAATTAACGTCTGCGATATCTTAGCACGTTTTTGTAAATCTTCAACACTTAAAAATTCTTTATTTTGTCTTTCAGCTACAATGTTTTGAGCAACAGTATCACCAAGTCCATCAATTGAATTAAATGGTGGATATATTTCTGTATCACTTGCTGCCTTCCAAACAGTAGCCTCACTTTTATATAAATCTACATTCAAGAATTTAATACCACGAGCACTAGCTTCTAACGCAATCTTTAAACTTTCAAGTTGGCCATTTTCCTTATTAGTTGCTTCATAACCTTTTTCTTTGATATCCATAATACGATTTTTAATTGGAGTATAACCACCTATCATAGCTTCGATATCAACATCTGTTGCTTTAGAAGAATACCATGAAGCATAAAAATATACTGGCATATGAACCTTATACCATGCAATTCTAAAAGCACTAATAACATAAGCTGCGGCATGCGCTTTTGGGAACATATATTTAATCTTACGACAAGATTCAATGAACCACTCTGGAATATCTGCTTCTCTCATTGTTTCTACATGACTTTTCCAAGTTTCTGGATCTTTACTAGCTTTTCCTTTACGAACAAACTCCATAATTTTGAAAGCTTTAATAGGTTTTACGCCATGATACATTAAATAAACCATAATATCATCACGACAGCCAATTGTTTCTTTAAATGGTACTTGAATATTACCATTCTCATCTGGAGTACATAAATCTTTAGCATTACCAAGCCATACATCAGTACCATGTGACAAACCTGATATTTTAATAAGTTCGGCAAAGGTTGTTGGCTTAGTATCTTCAACTAACTGAATCGTAAATGGTGTACCAAATTCAGGGATACCTAAAGTACCCGTATTACACATAATTTCTTCTTTTGTAACTCCAAGAGCTTTAGTTGATGTAAAAATACTCATAGTTTCCTTATCATCAAGTGGAACCTTCATAATATCAGTACCAGACTGTAGTTGAATCAAACGAAGTTGTGTAGGATCAGAATGACCTAAAATATCTAGTTTTAACACACACTCTTCAATAGAGTGATAATCAAAATGGGTTGTTCTCCAAGCTGATGTTGGATCTTCTGCTGGAAATTGGAATGGCGTAAAGTCAAAACAATCTTTATAATCCGGAATAACGACAATACCACCAGGATGTTGGCCGGTTGTTCTTTTAACACCTGTACAGCCAATAGCTAAACGCTCAACTTCAGCAGTACGCATATTCATAATACCCTTATCCTCTAAATAACCCTTTACAAAACCAAAAGCTGTTTTATCAGCAACAGTACCAATAGTACCAGCACGATAAACATTATCTTTACCAAATAGTACCTTTGTATAAGCATGGGTAGAAGCTTGATTTAAATCGGAAAAGTTTAAGTCAATATCAGGTACTTTATCTGCATTGAATCCTAAGAAAGTAGCGAATGGCATATCTTGTCCATCTTTTAAAAGTGGAATATGACAATTAGGACACTCTTTATCTGGTAAATCAAAACCTGAAGAATAAGTAGCACCAAGTGAATTACCATCTTCATCTTCAAAAATACTAAGTTTACACTTACTACAACGGTAGTGAGCTGATAACGGATTAACTTCTGTAATTCCCATCATGGTAGCTACGAAACTAGATCCAACGGAACCACGGGAACCAACTAGATACCCTTCATCATTAGAGTGCTTAACAAGTCTTTGGGCAATTAAGTAAATAGGGTCAAATCCAGCACCAATAACGCCACCTAAAGAAGCCTTTAGTTTTTTCTCTAAGCTATCATCATCTAACTCTTCTTCACTTGTTTCTTTTAAATACTTTCTAACCTGATTAAAAACACTATCCCTACCATTTACGATTACCTCATGAAGCCTTTTAAAAGATTCTACTTTTAATTCTTCACCTTCTAAATCTTTTAAATCATATTTAATAGAAGTTAAAACAATATCACCATAAAGCTCAGTTCCTAATCTTTCTTCAATTGAATAAGGTAAAGGATCTCCATACCAATCATTAGCCTTAGTATAAACTAAGTCTGTAACTACTCTAGGACAATCCAAATAACTCTTTTCATCATCACTTTTAACACGTGGTGAAAATGGCGTTCCACCAGTATCAGGAATAACCTCTATTTCATCTACCATATCTAAAACCTTATTGGTGTTTTCTACAACTATTTTGTAAGCTAAATCTTTATCAAGGAAAGAAAAGTCATTTAACATTTCTTCTGTTGTTCTAAAATGCTGTGATGGAATAGAAGTAATATCCTTTTTCGCTAAAGGGTGTCTTCCACCACCTGGCACTTTTTGATTTACGATAATTTCACGATAAATCTTATCTCCTCTTTCAAAATGATGAACATCACCTGTTGCAACAATAATTTTACCAGCATCCATTGTGGCATTAATAATTTTTATTAAATGATTTTTTAATTCCTTATCGTCTTTAAAATCACCCATTTGTAGTAAATGATCATATACTTCAGGAGGTTGTACTTCTACATAATCATAAAAGTTAATAACATTGGTTAATTCTTCCCCCTCTTTACTTCTAGCTTCTGTAAATACTTCTGATTCATAACAACCACTACCAATTAAAAGTCCTTCTCTTAATTCGTTCAATTTACTTCTTAAAATACGTGGCGTTTTATATAAATAAGTAGTATTAGCAAGTGAAATAATCTTAAATAAATTTTTAAGTCCTACTTGGTTTAAGGCAATTGCATTAAAGTGGAAAGTTCGACCAAATTTATAAATTTCATCTTTAGAAACTAGTTTCTCTAAATCACTAATTTTTTCAAACTTTTGCATCTCTAGTTTCTTTAACATTTTACTAAATACATAGGCAGTTCCCTCAGCATCATAATCTGCTCTATGGTGGGCATCCTCTTCCCAAGGTACATCATATCTTTTAACAAGAGCTGATAAAGAATGTCTACTAAACCCTTGATCTAGGGTACGAGAAAGTTCTAAGGTATCAATAACTGTATTTTGAAACTCTCCTAAATTATACTTTTTCATAGCCATCTCAATAAATGAAATATCAAACTTTGCATTATGAGCAACCATTGGTAAATTACCAGTCCACTCTAAGAACATTTTTGTAACTTCTTCTTCTGATTTTTTTCCTCTTACCATATCATCTGTAATACAAGTAAGTTCAGTAATTTTATCTGGAATGTGTCTTTTTGGATCTATCAATTCATCAAAACGATCAATAATTTCGCCATCTTTAATCTTAACGGCACCAATTTCAATCATCTGGTCAGCGCCACCTGCATTAAAACCGGTTGTTTCTGTATCGAAAACTACATAAGTATTATGAAGTAAATCATCATCAGTTGGTCTTACTACAATATTAACGACATCATCTACTAGTGTTAATTCAGTACCATAAAGTCCTTTAAAAATAGGAGGATTTTTTAACTCTTCTTTTTTCTGTTCTAATTCGTTCGAAAGTTCTAATTTAACATTTTCATCTGTTTCTTCACTAATTTTTGTCTCTAACTCTTCTATCTTTTCCTTTATCTTTTTACGAACACCTTTATTATGACCTTTAATAATACCAAAGGAAATAGGAAATGCTTGACAGCCATTATGATCTGTAATTGCAACTCCTCTATATCCCATTTGAATGGTGCGTTCTACTAATTCACAAGTATGTTTTCCCAAATCAAGTTTGGTAACGCCATCCATTTGACTCATCATAGTATGGGCATGAAGTTCAACTCTTTTAACTGGTGCATTATCTTCTATCTTGTTTGTCTCTTTATTTACAATATTAATATCTCTAGCATTTAATACTAATTCTTTAGAAAATTGATCATTTTTAGTATATCCGCGTATAATAAACCATTTTCCATCTTTTAAAGTTTTTTTCTTAGTATTAAAATCCTCTTCACCACGGCAAAAAACTTTACAGTAAATACTATCAGAATAATCTGTAATTTTTAAAGTAATAATTTTAAAATCCGTTTTACTAGATTCAAAATAATCTACTCCAAAAACATAACCCTCAACAGTAATAGGATCCATCTCACCTACTATATTCTTAATTTGGGTAGGAGTATCATTAATTGTTCTACCAACAATAGCATTTGGATTATCATCTTTCTTTTCTTTATGAAAATTGTTATTATAATTACCATTATTACTACGATAATTACTTTTTTCTGTATCAGTTGAAGTATTAGTATCAATGGTAATATCCTTTTTTATATCATTTAAATCAGAAAGAATCGCATTTTTTATAGAATTATCTTTTTCTGGATTTAAAAATATATCAAGTGGTGTATCAAATCCTGCTAAAAATAAAATATAATTTAACTTAGGTAATATTTGCTGTAACTGTTTTTCTTCTTCATTATTACTTACTTCTATTTTAAAGTCATCAATTATTAAATTATCATTAAAAATACTAGAAAAAAGTAAAATATCTCTACATTTTTCTAAAGCATATAAATAATAATCATTCAACTTACTTAAATCTTTATTACTAGCTACTACTTGAATATAAACACTCTTTACATTACGAAAAGCATTATCAGATAACTCAACTAAAGTCTTATAGTCATCAACATCAAGCGTACTTTCACTGTTAAGTACAAACGTCCAACTTCCATTTTTTTCGTTAACTTTAACTTTCTCAAGTGTAATTCCACTTAATTTATTTCTAGTATTACTATCTAAATTAATCTGATCAAATAAGATATTTATTTTATTTTCTTTCATTTGTACACTACCCCCAGCAAGTAAATACACCTTTTAAATCTAGCAACTATAATATCATAATATTTCTAATTGGTTAATCCTAATAATTCTTTTTTGATTATTAATACAAAATTCTATAAATTCAAATAAGTTCATATTCTTCAAATTATAATCAATAACATATCTATCTATTTCAAAAACTATACCATCGCGCATCATATAGCTTGGAAAATCTTCTTTATCAGCCCCTAAATACATTAACCAATATGGATAAATTTGTCTTTTTAAGAACGTTAATGTTTTATCACCTTGTTGATAAGTACTAACACCACTAAGTCTTGTATAAAGTTCACTAGTAGCAAATTCCAAAATGACATCAACAAATTCTTTATATTTTTTCTCAAACTTACCAAGCTCATTTTTTATTATATAATAAAATATACTACTAAGTACTAATGGCCCATTCTTTAAATCTTTTTTATTACCCCAACCAATCGTTGTACATCCTTCTTTAACTAAAACCGAATCCATAATGGGATGAAGAACAACTATATCATAGTTTTCTTTTAATGGAAACTTCAAAATATCTTTAATATTTTTATTTAAATCTTTTTTATATTGATCCCAAATTTTCAATAATCCCAATCTATGTTTTTCAGTATCATCTTTCAAAGTAATAAATAAATCAGTCTCAAAAACTAAATTATATAAAGTATCATCATCCGGAATAAAGTTTTTAATATCAGAAAGCATTTCATCTTTATCTTTGGAAATACTATTATACTGTTTACGATAAGTTGTATATAACTTTTGTTTAAAGGTATGAACAACCTCAGAAAAAGAACTTCCAAATAATAGATTCCATGTTAATAAATAGTCACTCAATAAAAAATGAAGTCTCATTCTATCACTACCTTTTCTATAAATACAATATATCATAAAATTATATGAGATGAAACTATTTTTCCTAGTTTTAACGACTTTTTAATGCAAGTTAACTAATACTTAACCTATTTATTATTTACTTGCATTAATTTACATTTATATATATTCAAGACTAAAATCTGTAATAAAATAAAGGCTAATATTTACATTAATTAAGCTTCTTAATTTTACTAACAACAATTTGATAACTATCAAATCTTTTTTCAACTTTACCATTTATACTTAAAACATCACCAATTTTAATATCAGAATAACTTTGATATATTTTAGGAAATAGGATAAAATTAGCCATAGAATATTCATCACTTCCATCAAAAAACATCATATCATCACCGTTTTTTGTCCTAGTTGTTTTTATTCTTTCAACAAGTACTACAACATTTATATTTTTATCAAAATAATTAGAAATCAAATTAAGAGAAATATCATGATTAACATCATTTTTGTAGAATGAAACCGGATGGTTACTTAAATAAATTCCAAATAACTCTTTTTCCATACGAATCAAATCATAATTAGAATATTCTTCCTTAACTTCAAGTTCTGGTTTTAAAACATATTGAGGATCAAGAGTATCAATCAATTCACTATAATTAATAATAGCATCAAGATTATCTATATATGTTTTTCTATTAATATTAAAGCAATCAAAGCACCCAGCTAATATAAGTGATTCTAATACATTACGATTAAGTCCCTTAACTTTTGTTAAAAAATCAAAAATATCACTGTAACCATCCCCACGTTTTGATACAATTTGATTACAAATAACACTACCAATTCCATGAATACCAGAAAATGGATAATAAATTCCATCAGGAAAAACCGTAAAACTGCAATCACTATGATTAATACATGGTTTTAAGACACTTATTTTTAAGTTTTTTACCTCCATAATATATTCTTTTAGTTTCTCATCACTTCCAATAACAGAAGTAAGTAAGCTGCTATAAAAATATTTTGGATAATAATATTTTAAATATGCCATTTTATAAGCAATCATAGAATAAGCAACTGAATGGCTACGATTAAACCCATAATTAGCAAAACTCAAAATTAAATCAAAAATCTGTTTACTCGTTTCGCTAGAATGTCCATTTTGAACACATTTTGAAATAAATCTTTCTTCTTCCGCTTTCAAAACATCCATCTTTTTCTTGCTCATAGCACGCCTTAAGATATCAGCTTCGCCTAATGTATAACCTGCTAAAGAATTAGCTATTTGCATAATTTGTTCCTGGTAAATAATAATGCCATATGTACTTTTTAAAATTGGTTCTAATGCATAATCTAAATAAGTAATTTCTTCTAAACCATGTTTTCTTCTAATATAAGAGTCAATATTTTGAGCTGGACCAGGTCTAAATAAAGCAATTGCAGCAAAAATATCCTCAAATGAATTAGGTTTTAGTTTCTTAAGAAAATTTTTCATCCCTTCACTTTCAAATTGAAAAATACCAGTTGTATCTGCTCTAGCAAATAAATTAAGTACATTTTTATCATCAAGCAAAATACTATTAAAATCAATTTTTATTTTTTCAACTTTAAAAATATCATCTATTATATTCATAATAGTAGTTAACGTTTTAAGTCCCAAGAAGTCCATCTTTAATAATCCTAATTCCTCAAGATACTCCATTGTATAGCCTGTCAAATACATACCATCAGATACAGTTAATGGAATAACATCATCTAAATCCTTCTTACACATAACTATACCAGCAGCATGACTAGAGATATGCCTTGGAAATCCTTCAATAAAAGATGCTACTTTAAATAATTTTATTAACCTTTCATCACTATCTATCATTCTTTTAAACTCAGGATCTTTTGCATAAAAATCTTTTAATTTAAGTTTAGTAAAATTAGGAATTTTCTTAGTAATCAAATCAACTTGATAAGTAGCTACATTTAAAACTCTGCTAACATCTCTAAGTGATTGTTTAGCTGCCAAAGTACCAAAAGTAACAATTCCACTAACTCGTTTACTACCGTATTTATTAACAACATAATTAATCACCTGATCACGATATATATCAGGAAAATCAGTATCAATATCAGGCATAGTAACTCTTTCTGGATTTAAAAATCTTTCAAATAATAAATCATATTTTATAGGGTCTATATCAGTAATACCAAGTGAATAACATACAAGCGAACCAGCACCACTACCACGACCAGGTCCTACTAGTATTTTATTTTTCTTAGCATATTTGATAAAATCATAGACAACTAAGAAATAATTTGAAAAGCCCATTTTTAGAATAATATCTAACTCATAATTAAGCCTATTAGCATAACTTTCTCTAACTTTTCCTTGAAATCTCTTATTTAAACCAAAGCTAGATAATTTTACCAAATATTCATGACTACTTAAGCCATTTGTCTCACTGTAAATAGGTAATAATAATTCTGATTTTGGAAATTCTAAATTACATAAATCAGCTATTTTATTTGTTGTAAATAAACCTTCATTACTAGTTAGTTCATAAATATTAGGAATATCTAACGAAAAATTATCAACTTCATAATTAACATTATCAGCTATCGTTTTTCCATCTCTTATCATGTATAAGTATTTTAAATACTCACTATCATTCTCATTAATATATAAATTTTTTCTTAAAAATACTATATTATTAGTAATAGACTTAGCATCATTTTCCTCTTTATTATTAGAATATCCTAAATATAACTCATCAATAATACTAGTAAGCAACTTATAGGTATTTAAAAACTGTACAGGAACAATTACGATAACTGAATTATGATACTTTAAAATATCATCAATTTCTACTTTTCTTTCAGACTGAATAGTAGAAAGTTTTATTAATGTTTTATAACCAACATAGTCTTTAGCATACATTAAAATAGTATCATTTTCTAATGATATTTCAAGTCCTATAATTGGCTTAATATTTAGACCTTTACACTTTTTATAAAACTCCATTACACCAAACATATTATTGTCAGTAATAGCTACTTGAGAATAATTATGATTCTTTAAAAAATGTAATAAATTATCAATACTAATTAAACTAGATAATAATGAATAGTTAGTTTTTACATAAAGCGGTGTGTACATAATTATTCCTCCTGTTAATATCTTACCACAAATTACTATGATTTACTTAAAAATAAAATTAAAAACTGCCTAATAATAGGTAATAATATAGAATTAATTAAAAGCAAGATAAAAAATAAATATAGATAAAAACTAACAAAATAAGGTAAAATATTTGACTAAAATTAAAATATATGATAAAGTTATAAGCGCAAGTTAATTTATGTATCAAAAGGAGGAAGTTGAAATGGCAGTTAAAGTTACCAATAAAAAACCTTTATTCGGAAATAAACGTTCTCATGCTTTAAACGCAACTCGTAAAAAACAAGGTGTTAATCTTCAAGTTGTTAGATTAGAAGATGGAACAAGAGTTAGAGTAAGCGCTAGAGAATTAAGAACAGCAAGAAAAGATGTAAAAGTTGAAGAAGTTACTGAATAGTACTTCTTTTTATTTTTAATAACAACCAAAAAAGCACCCTAAATAAAATAGGATGCTTTTTTATATAAATTATTTATTTTCTAAGATTGCTAGTTTTTCTTTTTCTTCTAATAGTTTCTTTCTATCAGCTTCAACTATATTAGCTGGTGCTTTATTTACATAATTACTATTAGCAAGTAAGTTTTCACGTCTTTCAATAGAAGCTTTTAATTTATTAATTTCTTCTAATTTTTTAGATTCATCTTCCTTATTTCCTTGATAGTAGTAAGTAATATCAATATTTTTTGACTGATAATTACTACTTAACATATCAGTAATTTCACTATCTACTAAGTTTTCTTCTTTTATTTTAAGTTGTGAATAATAAATAGATTTAAGTAATTGATCAACTGTTACTTTTACCTTAGCATCTTTAGTTATATTATTAGATTGTTTTAAGTTACGAATAGAAACAATATCTTCTAATACCTTATCAATAGTTTCTAATTCACTTGTATAATTATAATCTTCCGCAACAGGATACTTAGAAATCATAATTGATTTTGCATCCTTTATTGGTAACATCTGATAAATTTCTTCCGTTACATAAGGCATAAATGGATGAAGCATTTTAAGAATAGATGTTAATACCTTTAACAGTACACTCTTCGTTGTATCATTCATATTAGCTTTAGAAAGTTCAATATACCAGTCACAGAAATCTTCCCAAATAAAGCTATAAAGTTCATTTCCAACATTATGATATTCATATTTTTCCATGCTTTCTCTAACACTTTTAATAAGTCTATTTAACTTTTCTAAAATCCATTTATCTGTTAATGATAAGCCTTCTAAAGTATAATTTTCTTCTTTAAAATCTTCCATATTCATTAATACATAACGAGAAGCATTCCATAATTTATTAACAAAATTCCAAGTAGATTTTACTTTTTCCTCATCATATCTTAAATCCATACCAGGTGCACTATTTGTAGTTAAGAAAAATCTTAAGGAGTCTGCTCCATATTCTTCAATAACATCCATAGGGTCAACACCATTACCAAGTGATTTAGACATTTTTCTACCAATTTTATCACGAATAAGGCCATGAATTAGGCAATCCTTAAATGGTCTAGAATTAGTAAAGTGAAGTCCTTGGAAAGTCATACGATTTACCCAGAATGGAATAATATCATATCCTGTTACTAAACAGTTATTAGGATAATATCTTTCTAAATCTTCTGTCTTATCTGGCCAACCTAATGTTGAGAATGGCCATAAAGCACTACTAAACCAAGTATCTAAAACATCACTATCTTGTACCCAACCATCTTCCTTAGGTGCTTCCATTCCTACATATACTTGATCACCCTTATACCAAGCAGGGATTCTATGACCCCACCATAATTGACGAGAAATACACCAATCATAAGTAATTTCCATCCAGTGATTCATCGTTTTTTCATATCTTTCTGGCACAAAGTTTACTTTGGTATCTTTATTTTTTTGATTTTCTAAAACTCTATCTGCTAAAGGTCTCATCTTTACAAACCATTGTTTAGATAAATATGGCTCAACTACTGCATCACTTCTCTCACTATGACCAACACTATGAGTCATTGGTTCAATAGAAATTAGTAAATCCTCTTTCTTTAAATCTTCTAATAATTTTTCTCTACATTCTTCTCTAGTTAAACCACAGTATTTTCCGGCATTTTCATTCATAGTAGCATCTGGATTCATGACCACAATTCTTTCTAAATTATGACGATTACCTACTTCAAAATCGTTAGGATCATGGGCAGGCGTAATTTTAACTACACCAGTTCCAAATTCAGGATCAGCATGCATATCCACGACAATAGGAATTAATTTACCAACAATAGGTAAGATTACCTTTTTACCAATTAAATCTTTATATCTAGTATCATCTGGATTAACAGCAACAGCAGTATCTCCAAATAATGTTTCAGGACGAGTTGTCGCAACATCTAGATACATACTCTTATCTTCTAAATAATATTTTAAATGATAGAAAGCTCCCTCATCATCTTTATAAATAACCTCTTCATTTGATAAAGCTGTCATCTGAACAGGATCCCAGTTAATAATTCTTTCTCCCCTATAAATTAAACCTTGATTATATAAATCAACAAATACACGTCTTACTGCTTTTGATAATCCTTCATCTAAAGTAAATCTTTCTCTAGAATAATCTAATGATAACCCTAAAGTCTTCCACTGTCTATGAATATTTTCTGCATATTCCTTTTTCCAGTCCCAAGCAACTTTTAACCACTCTTCTCTATCCATATCACGTGGTTTAATTCCTTGTTCCTTTAATTTTTTATCAACTTTAGCTTGGGTTGCGATACCAGCATGATCCATTCCAGGAAGCCACAAAGCATCATACCCGTCCATTCTTTTATAACGAACCATAATATCTTGTAGTGTTGTATCCCAAGCATGTCCCAAATGAAGTTTACCAGTTACATTAGGTGGTGGTATTACGACACAAAAAGGCACCTTACTCTTATCTTTTCCTGCTTCAAAGAAACCATTATCTTTCCAAAAATCATACTTATTTTCTTCTACTATTTTATGATCATATTTTTTATCTAACATCTTCTTCACCTACTCCGCTATTAATCTTATCGAAACAAACCTCTCTTAATTTCTTCCATAATTTTTCACTATCACTAGCTACATCAACCATTGATAAATAAAAATCAAAATTATCAGTTTGAACTAAAATATCAAAACTCTCATTAAAGTTAATATCAAACACAAATGCTAAACGAGAAACTGTTTTATCTGTTTCTGACTTTATCAAATGATTATTAATTTCATGATTTAAACTAAATTCCTTTAAAACTTCACTAGATACCTCATCAGCTTTAAAAACTTCATGGTTTTTTAGTGCAAGTACCCTAAATATATCAACCTTATCCATATCTCTAATCATTTTTGAAAATAATAATTCTTCATCATTCATATCATCGTCGATCAAATATTTATTATGATTTTTAATAGCCTTTCTTATTATATTATCATACTTATCATCTACCACAAAATCCCTTATATGCCCCTCATCAAATAAGTAGTAACATGCTGCATCAGCATGATCCATATTAGTCTTTATATCAGAAAGATCATTAAATATCTTTATTTGTTCAAATCTACCTATATCATGTAAAAGTCCAATAACTTGAGCAAGTTCTAATTCCTGTTCATTAAGATTAAGCCTAAAAGCAAGTTCTGCCATTAAAGAAACGACCTTATAAGTGTGCTTGTACTTAAAATTAATTAAATCACTAGTTAAATCATAGTTTTCCATATACCTTTCAAAGGCTAATTTTGCATATTCATACATAAAAAAATTCCTCCTTATCACAATAAGGACGAATTAAATCCGCGGTACCACCTTAATTTATTCTAAAAGAATACTCTTCATTTCTTATTAACGGTAAGACCGTAATTAGCTACTAAAATCACTAATTCAACTCAATCGCTACAAATTTATAATCATTTATCTATTTTCACCAACCATAGACTCTCTACTAAACTAGTATAAATTCCTCGACTTCAAAGTATTTAACTAGTATTTATTATATATTTTTTTCTAAAACTTGTAAATAATTAATAAGTATTTTCTTATAAAGAAAAAAGCATAAACCATATAATATTATTATAATCCATATTTTATAAGCGCTAATTATACTTTTTTTTACTTAATTATTTTTACACCAAAAATGTCAATATAATTACTTTAGCATATATTAAAGTGGGTGAAAATTATGTTTAAACAAAAAGGACATGGTTTTTTTTGCAGGTGTGAAGCATGTAAAGTAAAAAGAAGAAGCAGTCTATGGTACATGGGATGTTTATTTTCTCTACTAATTATTTTAATGTGGCAAGTACTATTTACAATTTTTATTACTACTAGACTAAATGCTTTTTTAATATTTTTACTAATGCTACTAGTTATTATTGGCTTTATTAGAATTATTTTTTAAATAGGTTAAAACTTTATTCATATAAAAAATCAGATTACTAACTTGTTTGGTTTTAGCATATTCATTAGAACTTAGATCTATCTTATCAGGTATTAGAAGAATAGACATAAGTAAATAATATTCTTCTTTTTTTAATGGATATTTTGACTCATATATTTCTAAGATACTTTCCAAATTAACATGAAAATAATTATTTCGATACAATGTTTCTAAATCATAAATAGGTAAATCAACTCTTGATTTATCCCAACTAATTAAATATAAATCATCACCCTCTATTAAGTGATCATAATTCAAGTTACCATGAATATAAGCAAGTCTTATTTTTTTTACTTCTTTAATAACATCATACCATTTTTCAATATATTCTCTACTTTTATTAATAGCTAAATAAAGTATTGATACATTTCTTACAAGCAAATAATTAGCAGGTGACATATATACTTCAAGTTCAATCATATTTTGTAGTTCATTATAGTAATTAATCATCTTTTCTTGTTTATTTATTATACTTTCATAAATGTTTTTTAAATAATCTTCATCAACATCCTTATAAAATGTAGTTTTAATATGAAGGATGCTTGCTAGATACACTAAATCTTCTATCTTCTGCTCTAGTGGTGTATCCTTTTCTTCTATATAATCAGTTAATTCTATTTCATCATTCATACTAGAATAAACTTTAGGAAAGTTATTAAAATGTCTAGTTATTAAATAACTAAACGGATCAACTTTCCTATTTATTTTTTTTATAACATATTTTTTATCGCCAGCTGTAATTATAGATGCTAAACCTTTTTTACTAATAGCATCAGGTTTAATACCATAGTAATCTAATACTTCTTTCTTATTCATTATTACAGCAAGGTATAATTAGTTTGCTTCCTGCTTTTACTTCATCTAAATTATTATAATTCTGTAATTCTTCACGTGTTGTTTTATATTTGTCTATAATTGATTCAATAGTATCCATATCTCTTACTATATAAACATAATAAGTTGAGAATGTTTCTTCACTTGATGAAAGTGATGAAAAAATAGAACCAACATTAGTTGACTGTTTAACATTATCTACTGCTAAATTATTATTGTTATTATTACCGTTATTGTTATTATCATTAACTTTAGAATTAATTGACTCAACAGCATCTGTTTTTATATCTTCTTCTATTTGTTTATTCAATTTATCAAGTGGATCATCATTTGTCTTAATTTCAAGTTTTTCTTTTACCTCATCAACTTCAACCGGAATAGGAATAACATCATCATTATCATTTGCACGCACTAATTTACTATTATAAAGTTCTAATTCCTCTATATCATCATTTTTATCATCAACATTATCAAGTACTAACTTAGAAGGAGATTGTTGTACTAATTCTTCTTTTTCTTCCAAACCATTAATATCTATTTCGACATTTATTTTTAAATCCTCTTCATTTATTATTTCGAAATAAAAGTCTCCAATAGCTATTTCCATATTTTTAGTATCATAATTTGAACCAAGCTCAATCATAAAAGGTAATTTATAGTGAAACTCTTCCTCTATTTGGCTTGCATCAGTCATTTTATAAGTACCATCTACTAAAATATCACCTTCTATTTCATCATCGTTTGTAAGTTTTAGTGAATGTTTTACTTCTATATCAGTAATTTCAGCAATCATAGTTCTAAAAGTAATCGTCTTTGTAAAAGGTATAGTCCTTTTCATAATATCCCTCTTTTCTATTAAATACTATGCTATTAAAAAAACAAAAGAACAGAAATTAAAATTTTTATTTAAGTAAATTGTTCTAGATATTTACGTCAAAATAAATAAAGCTGCAATATAAAAAGTGTAAACTATTTACACATTAAAAAAGACTAAAAAATAGCCTTTTTAGTCAACTAATAACCTAATATTTCTAGGATCCTTCTTGGTTCTTTTCTTTTTAAATAATTTTTGATATATATCTGTATAACGATCAACTAAAATAAAATTAATTTCCTTTTTAATATCATTTGGAACTTCATCTAAATCTTTTTCATTACTACTTGGAATAAAAATAGTACGAATTCCATTACGATGTGCACCAATAACCTTTTCCTTTAATCCACCAATAGCTAACACCTTTCCACGCAAAGTCATTTCACCAGTCATAGCAATATTAGTATGAATGCTAGTATTTGTAAGTAATGAAATAAGGGTAGTTGTTAAAGTAACACCTGCACTAGGACCATCTTTTGGAACAGCACCCTCAGGAACATGAATATGAATATCTCGATTTTCAAACAGTGAATAATCAATATTAAACTTTTCATAATTAGCCTTAATATAATCAAGTGCCAAATTAGCTGATTCTCTCATGACATCACCTAAACTACCAGTCATAACAATACCACCTTTTCCAGGAAACATGACTGCTTCAATAGGCAAAGTATCACCGCCATAAGGAGTATATGCAAGTCCATTAACTACACCTACATGTTCAATAATATCAACATCAGTCCATAAATACTTTTTCTTACCGAGGTATTTTTCAATGTTATAATCAGTAATAAAATAAAAATTATTTTTACCATCTATTATTTTTTCTTTAACAATTTTTCTAAATACAGTAGCTAGATTTCTAGTTAATTCACGAACACCAGCTTCTTTTGTATAAGATCTTATCATTGTCAAAATAACTTCATCACTAAAATTTACTTCTTCTTTAGTTAAGCCATGTTCTTTAAGCTCTCTTGGAATTAAATAATTTCTTGCAATATCTAATTTTTCATACTCAGTATAAGAAGAAAGTTCAATAATTTCCAAACGGTCCCTAAGCTCATTAGGAATCTGATCATAATAATTAGCTGTCGTAATAAACATTACCTGGCTTAAGTCGAACTCTTCCTCAATATAGTGATCTGAAAAATTTTTATTTTGTTCAGGATCCAAAATTTCAAGCAAACTACTAGCTGGATCACCTTTGATATCCTTTGTCATTTTATCTATTTCATCTATAACAAATACTGGATTGGAGCTACCTGCTTTTTTCATACCTTGAATAATAAGTCCTGGAGCTGCACCAACATAAGTTCTTCTATGTCCAACTATTTCAGCCTCATCATTTATACCACCAACAGAAATTTTTGTACATTTTCTATTTAAACTATCGGCAATACTTTTAGCTAATGTTGTTTTTCCTACACCCGGAGGTCCAACCAAACAAATAATTGGGCTCTTCAAACTATTAGTATTTTTCTTAACAGCAAGATATTCAACAATTCTCTCTTTAACCTGTTCAAGTCCAAAATGTGAAGAATCTAGAACTTCTTTTACTTTTTTTAAATCGTTATTATCCTTTGTGTAAATATTCCACGGTAAATCAAGTAACCAATCAATATAATTTCTTATCATTCCTATTTCTGGAGAATTTGGTGTCATTGCTTCGTATCTATTTAATTCAATTCTTAATCTATCTTTAATCTTATTATTACATTTAAGTTTTTCTATTTTTTCTCTTATTTTACTAATTTCATCATCTTTATCGTTAATATCACCGAGTTCTTCTTTAATTATTCTAATTCGCTCTCTTAAAATATACTCTTTCTGACTTTTTTCTATTTCAAATGATAACTTTTCATCTATTTCTTTTTCTATTTTAGCTATCTGCATATCATTATTAATATCAGAAATAAGCATTTCAGCTCTCTTAATAACAGAAGTTTCTTTGATATAATCTAATTTTCTAGATCCTGATAAAGGCATATTAATTACAACAAAATCTACCAAATTACTAAGATCATCTATTTTATAAACCGCCTGAAAAAATTCTTCATTCATATTACTAACTTCTTGGTACTTTTCAACTACATCATATATACTTCTTAAGTAAGCTGAATGCTTATTGAAATCAACTATATCATCTATTTCTTCTATATCAGCTTCAAGTACTTTATCATCATTTTTATATTTTAAAATATTTACTCTTCTATCTCCATAAACAACAAGCTTTGTTTTCCCATTAGGTAAATCAATGTGAAGTTTTATAATGCCAACTACTCCAACTTTTGCTAAATTATCATTTTCTAAATCACCACTGTTAGAGTTGCCATGTCCTTGTACAATTAATAAATTACTATTATAATACCCCTCTGATAGTGAAAATAATTGTTTATCTATTACTGTATCAAAATTCATTCTTAGCTCACTAAATGGCAAAAGAATGGCATCATCTAAAATTAGGACAGGAAGACTATTTTGCACATTCATCCACCTCCTTAAACTTGATACTTATTATAACATCGACACAAAAAAAAGCAACACAATTATACAACTTTTTACATTGGATAATGTTGCCATTTTTAATAGTTAACATTAATATAATTTACTTTCCAATTTTAGTATTAATTATTACCTACTTCGCTAACATACTCTTCACCAGTAATAATTAATTTACCATAAAAATACTTGTTCATAATTTCATTGCCAGCACTACTATCAATCCACAAAATAATAGAAGATGTAACCGTATCTTTTGAATATATAACATCACTAGTAATAATATTATCACTACTAGCTAAATTAGCTGGATCAGTATAACTACCATCATTTTTCTTATAAACAAATTTTATATAGTCAGTTGATATGGATGAACAACTACTACCATCGCTTAATGTACAATCGTTTAATTTATCAGAATCAATCTCAATTTTCATAGTATACGATAAATTCTTACTAGAATTATTAGTCATATTAAATACAAATGGTGTAAGTTTAACACCTTCTTCATCGCTAATCGGATATGAATTTTCTAAATTTAAAGCATTATTATCGCTTAATATTTCTGTATCAATCCCACCTATTGAAATAATATTAACACTTTCACCTTTTTTTAAATACTGAAAAAAGCCAAAACTTTTACCAACTAAAAAAACTAAAACAACAGTTAAAAGTATAAAAGCTAATACTACTAACACTTTCTTACTCCTTGTCATATCACCAACTCCTATTTTGAGTATAACATCTATCCAAAAAAAAAGAAACTATTTATTAGCTTCTTTTAAAAGTTCTATTACTTTTCTCATTTCAAGATCATACTTAATCATATCTTTAGAACCAATTGCTTTTAATAGGTCTTCTTCTTTCATAGAATATTTTTCTGATAAAGATTTTATTTCATCTTCTACTTCTTTATCACTTACTTCAACCTTCTCAAGTTTCATAATTTCTTCTAAAGTTAAACGATAAAGAATATGTTGGTAAGCTTCTTTTTCCATTTGATTATGTAAATCTTCATGAGTAGTTTTTGTAAACTGATAATACATATCTAGGCTTAAACCTTGCATTTTTAATTGTTCTTCAAATTTATGAATCATGTGATGAATTTCATCATCTACCATTTCTTCAGGAATATCTACTTCAACATTTTTGCTGATTTCTGAAAGTAGAGAATCAATATATTTATTTTCAGCATCCATGTCTTTATTAGCTTTAATATTAGTTTCAATTTCTTTTTCTAATTTTTCTTTAGAATCAATTCCTTCCATACCTAAATCATCAAAGAAATCTTTGTCTAATTCTCTTACTTCTTTAACTTTAATTTCATTTACCTTAACTTTAAAGATAACTTCACATCCAGCTAAATCACTAGCTGCATAATCTTCTGGGAAAGTAACATTAATTTCTTTTTCTTCACCAGTTTTCATACCAACTAATTGTTCTTCAAAACCAGGAATGAAAGTATTTGAGCCAATTTCAAGAGAATAATTTTCCCCTTTTCCACCTTCAAAAGCTACTCCGTCTTTGAAACCTTCAAAATCAATAATAGCTACATCACCGTTTTCAACAGTTCCGTTTTCTTTTACTACTAATTCAGTATACTTTTCTAAAAGATGAGATAATTCATGTTCAATTTCTTCTTTTGTTACTTTTACTTCATCCTTTGATACCTTTAAACCTTTATATTTTTTTACAGTTACTGTTGGTGCTGTAATAATTGTAAAAGTAAATTCTACTCCAGTATCATCAATAGACTTAATATCTACACGTGGTTGAACAACTGGAACTATATCTTTATTTTCATCCATAACTTTTTCATAAGCTGTACCTAATAACTTTTCAGCAGCATCCATGTAAAGACTTTCTTTACCATACTTTTTCTCAAAAATATCTCTTGGACATTTACCTTTTCTAAAACCATCTACTGTAACAGTTTTAACTTTTTCTTTAAAAGCACTATCTAAAGCTGTAGTCCATTCTACACCTTCAATTTTTATATTAAGTTCTTTTTTATTTTGATTTTTTTCTTTTGCCATTTAAATTTCCTCCAATACGCTTTTATTATAACTTAATTTTTATTTTTGCACAATATTATAAATATTTTTTATACTCATGATCCATTTTCTTTAAAATTTTTTCCCTTGTTTTTTCATAAGTACTTATTATTGCTTTAGTTTCTTGTTTAAAATTTTTAGCCAATCTACTTTGTGGTAGCAATAACTCTTCATCTCTTATTTGTTCCAAATTATTAGCTATACAATATTTATGGTATGGCGAAAATATATCCTCATTTATCATGATTCTATAATTTGCACCTTCTAAAAAAGGTAATTGCCCACCTTTTGAATTTGCATATCCCCTTTGAGTTAAAATCCTCTTTATTCTTAGATAATTTATGTAATCACTATACTCTAACGTATGACTTTCATAAAGAAAAGTTAAGTTTAATAATAAATCTAGCCATGGTCCACAAACACCATAACCACCACCAAAAGTTCTTGGATCAGATCTTTCTGGGATTCTTTTTTCAGATAGGCTTTTTTTAGATACTCCTAAAGAATTATCTTCAATTGTTTCTCTAAATGTATATGGTAAATTTATTTTAATGCTTTTAAAATTACAACCATTATCAAAACCATCTTGTATAACTAAATTTTTAATTTTATTATATGATTTATCATTTATAAAAACATTTTTACTCATTTTTAAACCGACTTTTTTAGCACATTCTTTTATATAGTCATATAGTCTTTTCTCTGAAAAATAATCATGATGCCTTTGACTTATTGAAAAATAAGTATATAAATTACTATCTTGACAATATACAGTACCATCATCAGCTATTTGCATATTTTGGTTACTTCTATTTGACTCCATCCTATATAATGTGTCTAAATAACCATTATCTTTAAATTCTTTTAATATTTTTTCTAATGATGTCAATTTTAATTTCCCCCTATAAAAAAAAGTTAGTTCAAACTAACTTATTTTATCTCTGTAACTTTTACTTGATAACTTCCATTAGGACTATCAACCGTTACAATATCGCCAACCTTATGTCCCATTAGGGCACGAGCAATAGGACTCTCATTAGAAATCTTACTAGCAAATGGATCTGCTTCTTGACTACCAACAATCATATACTCATCGCTATCATCTTCATCATCATCTATATAACTAATAGAAACAGTACTACCAAGGCTTACTTTATCCTTTGAAGTTTCCTCGATAATCTCATAGTTTTCTAACATCTGTTCTATCTTTTTAATTCTACCTTCTAAAACTGCTTGTTCATTTCTAGCAGCATCATAATCGGCATTTTCAGATAAATCTCCTAATGCACGTGCTTCCTTAATTGATTGAATATTAGCTGGTCTTTTAACATTAATTAAGTCATCCAATTCTGCTTTTAACTCATCTAATCCTTTTTGTGTTAAATAAACAGGACTCTTACCACTCATCATATTCACCTCCACTTACGAATACTTCTAACATTTTAGCACAGCAAGCATAAAATGTCAATCATTTTTTGTTGACACCCCTTTGATTAAGCGTAAAAAATATTCATCTGTCATTCCGGCTATATAGTCTATAATAATCCTTTTAGGATCTGTATTTTTTAAATACTCAGGACTCATATTGTTTAAAAAAACACTATATATATCACTATCAGTATTATGGTTTTTAATATCACATAAATACTTTTCAAATAAATAATTCATACCTTGCTTATAGGTATTTAATTGCTCTGGAGTATTAACTTTACAGTAAATATTTTTATAGTTAAAATCTTTCAAATCATAAATAGCTTTAAATATATCATCGCTTAACTTAATATATGGCTTATCAAGACTATTTGCTACTATATCTAGGATAATCGTATTTACAATTTCCTTATTTGTAGTACCAAGAACACTTTTAATATTTTCTGGAACATCTTCTCTTTTTAATACTCCAATACGAATAGCATCTTCAATATCTCTACCAATATAACCTATAATATCACTAATACGAACAACACAACCTTCTAATGTCATTGGTCTTATCTTTTTTAAAATTTCCTTATCTGTATAGCACATTTCATATTCCGTCAGAAATTCTTCTTTCGTCTTTTCCATAGGTGCATAAATATTTAAAGGCATTTCACCATTATGGCACATAATACCATCTAGTGTCTGAACAGTTAAATTATTACCATTACCATTTTCTTCTAGTACCACATAATTTCTAACACTTTGAATATTATGATTAAACATGGTACCTAATTCACGCATAGAAATTTCATTTAAAAGAGCTTCACCCGTATGTCCTAAAGGCGTATGACCAATATCATGCCCCAAAGCAATAGCTTCAATTAAATCTTCATTCAAATTTAAGCATCTTCCAATCGTACGAGCTATCTTACTAACTAACTGTACATGAATAATACGTGTACTAACATGGTCATTAGAACTAAATGAAAATACTTGAGTTTTATTCATATATCTAGTATAAGACATAGAATGAATAATACGATCGGTATCATGATAAAAACTTGGTCTTACTTCGTTAGTAAAATCTTCTTCTTTTAAACGAATAGCATCACTACTTTTAGTAGCATATTTACTTAAATTTTCTTCTTTTAAAAGAAAATTACTTCTTGCCTTTTCTAATATTTCCTTATCCATATTCATTATTCTCCATTTATATTATTTTAAGAATTTATTTTGCTTCTTCTCTTAATTTTTTTACTTCTTTATTTTCCAAATACTCATCATATGGTAATCTTCTATCTATTACCCCAGTTGGCAATATTTCAATGATACGATTAGCTATTGTTGATACAAATTGATGGTCATGAGATGCAAATAATAATTCTGAATCATATTTTATTAATCCATTGTTTAAAGAAGTAATGCTTTCTAGATCAAGGTGAGCAGTAGGTTCATCTAATATTAACATATTTCTTGCTTCTAACATACATTTTGATAACATACATCTAGCTTTCTCACCACCTGATAAAACTGGTACTTTTTTAAACACATCTTCACCAGAGAATAACATTCTACCTAAAAATCCTCTTAATACAGTTTCATCGTCAACATGATAGTATCTACCAATCCACTCCATAATATTGATATCATCTTTAAAATATGCTGAATTATCTTGTGGAAAATAAGATTTTGTAACTGTTTTTCCCCAAATTACTTCGCCAGAATCAAATTTTTCTTCACCCATTAGTATTTTAAATAACATCGTTTTTGCCATATCATTATTTCCTACAAAAGCAATTTTATCTCCTTTTAATACCGAAAATGATATTTTATTTAATATTTTTTTACCATCTACTGTTTTACACAAATTTTTAACTGTTAGAATTTCTTTTCCAGATGGTTTTTCCGGTTTAAAATCGATATATGGATATTTTCTTGATGATGGGATAATTTCATCTAATTCAATTTTTTCTAGCATTTTCTTACGAGAGGTTGCTTGTTTACTTTTAGAAGCATTAGCAGAGAATCTAGCAATAAAATCCTGTAGTTCTTTGATTTTTTCTTCTTTCTTCTTATTTGCTTCCTTCATCTGTTTTAAAGCAAGCTGACTAGATTCATACCAAAAATCATAGTTTCCAATATAAAGTTTAATTTTACCATAATCAATATCAGCAATATGAGTACAAACCTTATTTAAGAAATAACGGTCATGGCTAACAACAATTACTGTATTTTGATAGTTGATTAAAAACTCTTCTAACCAGTTAATAGCTTCCATATCAAGGTTATTGGTAGGTTCATCTAATAATAAAATATCAGGATTTCCAAATAAAGCTTGAGCAAGCAATACTTTTACTTTTAATTTTGCTGGAATTTCACTCATTAAAGAATAATGCTTTAATACATCTATTCCTAAATTTGATAATAATTCTCCTGCTTCGCTTTCTGCTTCCCAACCATTTAATTCCATAAACTCGCCTTCTAGTTCTGCAAGGCGCATACCATCTTCATCAGTAAAATCAGTATGAGAATATAATTCTTCTTTCTCTTTCATAATGCTATAAAGTTTAGCATTTCCCATAATCACTGTATCCATCACAGTATAATCTTCATAAGCATAATGGTTCTGTTTTAATGTTGAAATTCTTTCTCCTTTTGAAACAATTACTTCTCCACTAGTCGTTTCTATTTCTCCACTTAAAAGCTTTAAAAAAGTACTCTTTCCAGCACCATTAGCACCAATTAACCCATAACAATTTCCCGCTGTAAACTTAATATTTACATCTTCAAATAAAGTACGTTTACCAAAACGCAAAGTTACATTTTTTGTCTGTATCATAATTACCTCCAAAACTACTTACCATTCTACTATATTTTATAAAGTAAAACAATAACCAAGTATAAACCTAAATTTAATAATATTTAAGATTAAACGCAAATATAATCATTAGTAAAAATATTAATTATTAAAATATTAAATTAAAAACAAAAGTTCAATTTTATAAATCATCTAAAAAGAGACTTAAAATTGAACTATAAGTATCATCATTTTATTTTCTACAAATCACGCCATGACTCATAAAAATTTTTAATCTTACTACTTCCACTTGCTGCTAATTCTTTTACTAATTGCCATGTAAAGCCAAAACTTTCTTTCATTGTATTAAAATCACTCTTAGCTTGATTACATGTATCATCGCCAACACTTTCACACAAATAAGAAGTAAACTCTAAATATTTAACTGCTAATTTACCTTTTATATTATCATATTTATCTTTTATTACATCTTTATAATCAGGAAAATAATTATCAATCTTATTATCAATTGACAAAGCAATTTTAATTACTTGCAACTTAGCACTTGTTGTAAGTTGTGAAAATTTATAACCATTAACCTCTTTATCATAAAAAATAAAATCAACAATAGTAACAAAAGTCTCCTTAGCTTTTTCACGTAAAGATCTATCATCTTGATTAGCTACATTAGATATGCTTTTTTCTTGTTCAGCAAAATAACTAACAATATCACTTTTATTTTCTTTTATATCACTAGTTACCAAGTCACCACTATTTTTGTTATCAACACTATTTGAAACATTATTATCCGATTTATTAGTATTATCTGAAGTATTATTATCATTTTTCTTAATAGTATCAGTATTTTGTATAGCATCATTATTATTTTTATTATCTTGATCTACACTATTATTACTAGAATCTACATAGTCTTCATTTACTTTATCTAAAACATTATTAGAATTATTTTCACTTTTATCTATTTTTTTATTAAAACTAAAACTATCAGTATTAAGAAGAATTATAATACTAATAACAAATAATAAAGTAGAAATACCAATCATTGTAACAATCAATTTATTATTTTTCATACTACCACCCTTTTCTACGGCATATTATACCACAATAATATTATTTTATCTAGTCTAGACACCAATAGATAGTGTAAAATTATTTGGGGCAGACATAAAAAAAGAAAAACCTTTGTTATAATAAATTTGAGAAACACAATAAC
>CAKOXL010000004.1 GCA_934130105.1 uncultured Bacilli bacterium
TCCAACTGTTATCAATATTAAACTTAATACTGCTATTAGTGTCAAAAATATCTGCTTCTTCTTACTATTTTTCATAAGATAACCTCCATACTACTTAGTCTTATCTTTTTATATTTTTTTATAAGTCTACATTTACTATCGTTAATATTTTATACTCTATTAACATTTTAGCATTCAAATGAATGCTAGTCAACTTGACTAAATTATAAATTTTATCAGTTACAATAAAAAATAACTTAAGACACATCAGAAAAATCATGCTTCTTAAGTTATAAGCTATCAATATAAAGTTCATAGTAAACTAATTTATTAATTTTTCCCAATAAACATTATTACTATTTTGAACACTGCTAAAATTATCTCTTAACTGATTACTAATTAATACAGCCTTATTATAAATTGGAGTATTTTTGTTTAAATAAGGATATTTTGTGTTATTTGTCATTAAATTTGAAAATAGTACTGCCCTATCTTCTAAATAATTTGTTTTACTGTAATTAGATAAAAAATATGCTGTATTAGCTGTTAGAGAATCATAGTAATTATATACATATGATGAATCAGTGTTACCATAAGTAAAATTATCTGGATTTACATCTTTCATACTGTTTGCAATTACTCCTGAACCTAAATTAAATGAAATATATGAATCAATAAAATGCATTATTTCATGATGTAGTGTTATTTCAAAAGAGGTTATGCTAATGGTATTAATCATTAAAATTACATTACTACGATTACTACTATCAGTTAAACCAGCTACTCCTATATCTATACTTTCAACCATATATATAGTAAGATTCATTCTTGTATTTTTTATTTCTTGAAAAAAGTTAGTTGGATATTTCTTTAGTGCTGTTTCTATTTTTTGCAAGTAGCTATAAATGGTATCATCGTTTGTTTGTTTAACAGGATTTTTATAACCATTCATAGAATAATTACCCATTTCATCTTTATATGCTATATTAACTGAATATTTATTCTGTATCTGTTTACGATATTCATCATTAATTTCGGCCTTAGTTTTAGTAACAGGTGGTTCTGTTTTTGATGGTTCTTTGGTTGGAGTTGGGGTTGAAACAGGATTTGGAGTTTCAGTTACTTTTGGGTTTTCATCACTTGGTTTTGGAGTCGGTGTTAAAGTAGGACTAGGTGTGTTATTTGGTGTTTGGGATGGTGTTGGCACTATATCATTATTACTATTAGAATTTTCTTTATCATTATTAGTCTTTTCATTTTTATCTTTAACTTGATTATTAATATTTTCGTTAGTTGGCTTTTTAGTATCAGTCTCACTATTATCTTTATCAGTAACATTTTCTTGTTCTTGCTTATTATTTTGTTCCTGATTAATCTGTGATTCGTTATCTTTTATATTAATATTATTATCTTCTATATTATCTTCAAAATTATCTTTATTTTCATTTGATACAATCTCTTGTTTATTTTCATTTTTTAAATTTATAACATTAAAATATAGTAAACTTATAAATATTACTGCTAATAAAACTAGTAAAATTAAAATAAGATATTTACTTTTTAAGTACTTCTTCATAAATAAACTCCACTTCATACATGTTTTACCAATACATCTTTTAAGTATTAATATTTAAAAAAAGATGTACGGATAACATCAGCATACATCTATAAAATATATGGTATCATAATTTTTATTAAATATTATTAGATTTTCTATCATTTTCTTTTTCTAATTTTAATTTTTTCTTATCATAGTCAACAACACAAATTCTACCCAATAGTATAATTACTATTCCAAATAATGTTGGCATAATAAGAAAAGCTGTAATAGCTAGTACTTGCTTTACTCCTGCATAAACTAGGCAAGGAATAAGTACAATCTCAAGTAATAATAAAACTAGTAAAAAGATTAATAAAGTTTTATTCTTATTTTTATGTGTATTTTTTTTATTTTTCTTCATAGCAACACCATCCTATTTTTTTACTAGCCAATAAATACTTGATATAATTCCACCTAATGTAGCTATTAGCATATCAGTCATTGTATCATCTACACCGGTTTTTAAAACCCACTGGGCATCTTCGTTGAATAACTTATCACAAAAAAATTCAAAATATTCCCAACAAGCAGCTATACTAATGGTAAATGCAATGACAAACAAGAAGCCAAACCACTTGTATTTATTAGTAGTAAGATTATTTTTACTAAGTAAGATAAAAGCAATGACACTTGTCATAATACCTGATAAAAAATGAGTAAATAAATCAAACCACCAAATTTTATAGTAAAGTTTTAATATACATCCCATTACTAATGCTAGTAGTAAAAATACATAGTAGAAAAATATTAGGTACTCATTCATGTGATAAAGTTTTATCTTATCTAATATGTATGGTACCATAATTAAAGGTAAAATGCAAAGAAGTATCAATAATTTTGACAATTTAATTGAGGGAAGACTATTTACAAGCATGTATCCCATAAAGCAAACAAAGAAAATAAATAATAGGCTATTTACTACTTTAAGTAGCTTATTCAATATTATCATCTCCTAATTTAGCAACCTCTACCTGATTTATCATTTCAAACTTCTTAGATATTTTCTCAGCTGTAATATGAACACTTTCTACATCTTTATTGACTGTTTGGATGCTCTTAGCAAGTTTATCCCAACGATCTTTATATCTTGAAAATTCTAGACCTAGCTTATTTAATTCTTCATGAATGATGGAAGTATATTTATCACGTTCTATATTTTTTATAATCATTTGAATAACACTTAAAGTGGAAATTAAGGTAGTTGGTGATGAAATCCAAACCTTTTTACGGTAAGCATACTCAAGTATATCTTGATGATATGCATTAATTTCAGCAAAAATAGCTTCAGCTGGTAAAAACATAATAGCTTGTTCTGATGTTACTCCTTGAATAATATACTTGCTACTAATAGCATCAATATGTTTTTTTACATCAATTTTAAATTGTTTTTCATGAACTGCTCTTTCCATTTGAGATAATTTTTTATCAACCATTAATTGATAATTTTCAAGAGGAAATTTAGAATCGATTACAATCGTTCCTAGTGGTTCTGGTGCATATAAAACACAATCAGCAATAGTATTATTTGGCAAGCTACATTGAAGTTTATAAATTTTATCATTAACACCAAAAACATTCTCCATAATATGTTTTAAATTTACTTCCCCGTAAATACCACGTGTTTTTTTATCAGTTAAAATACTTTGAAGAGATACGATATCACTAGATAATGTCTCAATTTTTTTCTGAGCTTCATCTATTTTACTAAGACGCTCTAATACTGAAGTAAATGTTTTATTAGTTTTTTCAAAATTCTGATCAAGTCTTTCATTTACTTTGTCATTAATAGCATTAAGACGCATTTCCATCTTATCGTTTAATCCCGTAAAGTCTTGGTTCATTTCTTTCATAATATTTACTTCAAATCTTCCAAGCCTTTCGGTCATATCACTGTTATCATGCTTTTTAAATATTAGCATAAGTAATAAAACAATTACCACTATCAATAAAACAATAATTAATATTTCCATAATACACCTCTACTAATTATATTCAATTACTTTAATTTTAATCTTTTTTCTACTATCTTTGATAATAAGAAAGCAATAACTAATAATAATGCTATTTTAAATAGAACAGTTATATCAGTTAAACTTTCTAAAAGGGATGTTCCTATATATCCCCAAAAATATACCATTATCATTTTTCCTATTAAAATAGCTAAAAAGAACTTTTCTATTTTAATTTTAGATAATCCACCAGCTATATTAATCAAAAAGGCTGGCGAAAAAGGAATAGCAATTAGAATTACTAAATTACTAAAACTTATATTAGAAATAGCTGACATAATACTAGCAAATTTGACTTGTTCCTTATTTTTGATGAACTTATATAATTTATCACTAAAAAAATGCCTAAATAGTGTAAATGATAACATACATCCAGCTGTTGTTGAAAGCCAAGATATTAAAAAGCCAAAGAAAGAACCAAAACTAACCATATTTAAGGTAATAAATACTGATAATGGTAACATTGGTAGGATTGATTCTGAGATAATTAGTATAACGCCAGCAAAGGGACCTAAACTAGTTAATATTTCTGTTGAATGTGTTACAAAGGTATCTATAATTTCACGCATATCATCACCATTATTATTATAGTACATAAACAAAGATATTAAAAGTAAAAGCTAGTTAAATTTAATTAGTGATGATACCATTATTTTTTTATTTTTTGATATAACCATCTTATTATTAATAGGCATAATAATATTAAAATAGGCACTTTCAATCTAGATGTATAATGGGAAAGAAGTACCCAATTATTGCCAAGCGAATAGCCTACATATACAAAAGCGAAAGTCCATGGGATACTACCAAGGGTTGTGTATAATAAAAATTTAGTAAAACTTAGTCTAGTCATTCCTATTGGTAATGATATAAAGGTTCTAATAATAGGAAAATTTCTACCAATAAAAGCAGCAAACATCCCATATTTTGCAAACCATTTATCAGCTTTATCAATATCCTCTTTTTTCATAAAAAAGTATTTTCCAAACTTTTCAACAAATGGTCTGCCGCCAAAATAACCCATAGCATAGATGATAATTGCACAAAAAACGCTACCAAATAACCCTACTAAAAATGCGTTAAAAAAAGAAAATATCCCCTGACTTGCCAAAATGCCACCAGTTGCCAAGATTAGTTCACTTGGTATTATTATAATAATAGCTTCTAGTATCATGGATAAAAACATTCCTAAATAGCCAAAGTTTCCAATCATTTCTAACACAAAATTAGTCATATAATCACCACTAAAGATTATGTCTAAAATATTGATATAATGAATTTATTCTACTTTTCATCTAGTTCAAAGGCTTTTTCTAATAACATCATTTTTTTAACTTGTCTAATTGAAATTATGTATAATAATATAACGAATATTATATATATAATATAAAAGATATAGCTTTTACTCAACAAACAGAAATCATAAAAGCCATGTAATATAAATGGCATAAAAATACTTAGAAATAGGTATTTATTTTTTTTAGTTTTTTCACGTCTTTCTTTAGCAAATGAGAAAAAGTAACCACTACTTATACCAAAAAAAGCATGAGCCGGTACAGTCGTTATTGCCCTAATTATACCAGTTAATACGCCTCCTGTAACAGTATATAATATATTCTCAATAGTAGCAAAACCTAATGAGATAAAAGTCGCATATACTATTCCATCAAATAAATAATCAAAGTTTTTATTATTCTTTAAAAATAAATAAGTACAGATCCACTTTGATAATTCTTCAATTAAACTAATACCAATAAAAGAATAGATAATTGTATTTATAATGGTATCACTATTCATATTATTTACTTTAAATAGATGTGATAAGACTAATGTTATAAAAACAGAGATTATTCCCATAAAATAAGCTTTAATAAGTTCTACTTTGGGTTCTTTTTCTTGTTTATAAGAATTATATATTATTAAAGATATAACTAAACTAGGTAAAATAGATAACCATACTAAAAATTTCATTATATACCACCTTAGTAATCATATCATATTTTTTTTAATATTTAAAAAAAAGAAGAAATTTCAAAATTCATGAAAATTCTTCTTTCTATTTATTCTTCATTTATTTTTTCTATTAGTTTTTCTATTTTATTTCCATATTCAATTGATTCGTCATAGATAAATCTAATTTCTGGTGTGTGCCTTATTTCTATTTTTTTAGCTAGTTGGCCTCTAATAAATGATGAGGCTTTTTTTAATGCTTCTATGGTTTTATCTTTTTTTTCATCATCTAAAACCGTAAAATACACTTTACAAAAGCTTAAATCATTAGTGATTTCACAACCTGTAATTGTAACAAAATTAATATCACGATCTTTTATTTCAGTTTTTAAAATCATGCTAATTTCTTTTTGAAATTGATCATTTAGTCTTTCTATTTTTACACTCATTTTTTTCTTCCTTTCTACGATAATTGGAATTTATTTATGTAAATTTTATCTTTTTGTCTCAACTAGTTCATATGATTCGATGATATCATTTTCCTTTATATCTTGATAATTTTCTAAAGTTATACCACAATCATAGCCTTTAGTAACTTCTTTTACTTGGTCTTTTTCTCTTTGAATAGATGCAACTTTACCAGTATAAATTACTACACCATCACGGATAAGTCTTGCATTTGAGTTAGCTTTAATTACTCCATCTGTAACATGGCAACCAGCAATATTACCAACTTTAGAAAATTTAAATATTTGTCTAATTTCAGCTTCACCGTTTACTTTTTCTTCATAAATAGGATCAAGCATACCAGTTATAGCTTTTTCCATATCTTCTACTACTTTATAGATAATATCGTAAAGACGGATTTCAACACCGTTTTCTTTAGCAATTTCAGCTGTTTTAGAACTTGGTCTTACATTGAAACCAATTATAACTGCATCACTTGCTTTAGCTAAAGTTACATCGCTTTCAGTAATAGTACCTACACCACTACGAATTACTTTAACTCTAAAATCTTCTACTTCGATTCTCTCAAGTGATTTTTTAACAGCTTCACTACTACCATTTACATCTGTTTTTAAAACTACATTTATTTCATGTATACCTTCTTTTATTTTGCCAAATAAATCATCCAAAGTCATTCCTGATTTATTAGAATCTTTTTCACGGCTTCTTAATTTTCTTTCTTCTGCAACACTTCTAGCTTGTTTTTCAGTTTCAAATGCCATGAATTTATCACCTGCTTGAGGTGGTTCGTTAAGTCCTGTTATTTCAACTGGAGTAGATGGTAGAGCTTCAACTATATCTTGTCCTTTATCATTTTTTAAAGTACGGATTTTACCAAAGCTTGTTCCTACTACAATAGGATCTCCTAAACGTAGTGTACCATTTTGAATTAATAGTGTAGCTACACTTCCAATTTGTTTATCTAACCTAGATTCAATTACGGCACCAGTTGCATAACGATGAGGATTAGCCTTTAATTCAGCCATTTCACTAACTAGTAAGATATTTTCTAATAACTCTGGAATGCCTTCATGAGTTTTAGCTGATATTTTAGATACAATTACATCTCCACCCCATTCTTCTGGAGTTATTCCGTATTGAGTTAATTCTGTTAAAACTTTTTCAGGATTTGCGTCTGGCTTATCCATTTTGTTAATAGCTACAATTATTGGAACTTTAGCTGCTTTAGCATGATCTATTGCTTCCTTAGTTTGAGGCATAACACCATCATCAGCAGCAACTATTATAATAACGATATCAGTAACACTTGCTCCTCTTGCTCTCATTTCAGTAAATGCTTCATGACCTGGAGTATCAATAAAGGTAATCTTTTTACCATTAACTTCTACTTGGTAAGCACCTATTGCTTGAGTGATACCACCTGCTTCACTATTTACTACACTTGAATTACGAATAGCGTCTAATAATGAGGTTTTACCATGATCGACATGACCCATAATAGTTACAACTGGTGGTCTTTCTTCTAAGTTTTCAGCATTATCTATTATCTCAAAACTTTCAAAATTAGAAATATCTTGAGTATCTTCATTTTTTAATACTTTATCATAATCTGCTACTAGTATTTCACTAACTTCAAATGAAAGTGAATTATTAAGATTAGCCATTATGCCAAGGTTCATTAATTTTTTAATAAGTTCACTTGGTGTAGTATTTAGGTTATCAGCTAAATCTTTAACTGTCATATTTTCTTTATATATGATGATATTGTCATCTACTTTTTCATTTGTCATTAGTTTTTCACGATGCTTATAGATTTCTTTTTTATTTTTTAAAAAGTTACCAACATCTTCACTTTGAACATTTTTCTTCTGCTTGATTTTTGTTTTTTGTTTTTCATTAACCATTTTAGTGTTTGCTGCAAGTGATTCTACTTTTTCAAAAAATTCATCGTCATCATATTCACTTACTTCGTTACTCATTGAATTTTCAATTTCACTATCTAATTCAGTAATATCATCTTGACTTAATAAATCTTCACTAGTTGATACCTTTATATTTAATTTTTCGCACAATCTCAAGATTTCTTCTACCTGTTTATTTACATCTTGTGCATATTCTAAAACACTCATCATAAAAAAACCTCCTTTTATTTATTATATAGTATTTTTTTAACCGGATTTTTTCCTACTTTTCTAATAGGAATATCTGATTCTTCTATTAAATCGTGACTAATTTTATCAAAGTAATCACCATCATAAACAATTTCTTTTACTCCTAAATCAATTAACATTCTAGCACATATTGAGCATGGATAAGTAGTAACATAAAGTGTACTATCACTAATAGAAATTCCTTCTTTAGCGGCTTTAGTGATTGCTCTTTGTTCAGCATGAATTGCCTTACAGTGTTCTTGCATAGTACCGGATTTTATATTATCTTTTTCTCTCATGCAACCGTCTAATTCTTGACAAGATTTAACTCCATTAGGTGCACCATTATAGCCAGTTACTAATATTTTTTCATCTTTCACAAATACCGCACCAACATGTCTTCTACAAGTAGAAAAATTACTTTCTTCTTGCGCTTTTTTCATAAAGTACTCATCAATTTCTAAATTAGATACTACCTCAGTTGTTTTAGAATCTGTAAAACGCTTAACAATGTTTTGTATTTGATAAGATGAAGTTTGCACTTCTTTTTTTATAAAATCACGCTCTACATTATAAGGACGGTAACTAATGCCAGCTGCATCAAACATTTTCTTTGAAATGTTAACTAAATCGCTCTTAGCATACATTGCAAGATAAACTACTTCTTTAATACCTGCTTGAATAATTAACTTTGCACATTCATTACAAGGAAATTAAGATATCTCCTATCTTCTCACCACTACTATCCCAACAAAATTCATCATCATTCATTCCAACAGTAAGACCATTATAACCAATCGATAATGGTTTATTATCTTTAGTAATATATGCTCCAACTTGAGTGGATGGATCTTTACTTCTAAGAGATGCTAATAAAGCTATTCCCATAGAATATTCGTCCCAAGATAGATAACTTTTTCTTTTACCAGGCATCAACTTCACCCCCTAGTATCATTATTTCTTAATGATACTTTCTATTTCATCATAAATACCATCGGTAATTTCTGTTTCTAAGCATCTTGCTAAAGCTTTAGATTTTCTAGCTTTTTCTAGTACTTCTAAATCTTTTTTAATATATGCTCCATGACCGTTTAATTTTCCAGTTAAATCCACTTTAACTTCTCCTTCCGGTGTTTTCACAACCCTAAGTAGTTCTTGCTTTGGAAATCTCTCACGTGTTACAGAACACATTCTCATTGGAATCTTTTTTACTTTCATATTATTCATTCCTAAAGTTAATACCAAGTTCACTAGCTTGAGTACTAGTTTTTACATCTATTTTGTATTTAGTTAAGCGTGATGCAAGACGTGCATTCATTCCTTTTTTACCAATAGCTAGAGAAAAATCATCACCATCTGCTACTACTAAGGCTTCTTGTTTTTTAGGATCCATAATTAAAACTTTTAGGTTTTTAGCTGGAGCTAAAGCATTTTCAATAAATATAGCTGGTTCTTTATCATATTTAACTATATCTATTTTTTCACCATTTAACTCTTTTAAGATATTACCAATTCTACTTCCTTTTTCACCAATGCATGCACCAATTGGATCAACATTTGCTTTTTCTGAATATACTGCTACTTTACTACGAGAACCAGCATCACGAGCAACACTATATACTAAAACAGTACCATCATTAATTTCTGGAATTTCAAGTTCAAATAGTCTTTTAATAAAACCATAGTGTGTTCTAGATAGTAATATTAGTAAGCCTTTACTGTTAGAGTCAACCTTACTTACATATACTTTGATTTGACTACCCATTTTTATTTTTTCGCCAGGGATACATTCTTTCTTAGGTAAAATACCATTACTTCTTCCTAAATTGATGTAATAGTTATCAGTATCTTCAAGTTCAACAGTACCAATTAATAATTCATCTTGTTTATCACCAAAGTCATTTAAAATACTATTTCTTTCAGCTTCTCTAATTTTTTGAATTAATACTTGTTTAGCTGTTGATGTTGCTACTCTACCAAAATCTTTTGGTGTAACTAAAGTATCAATTGTATCACCTATATTTAAAGACTTATTAATTTTTCTTGCATCAGTTAAACTTATTTCAGTATCTAAATCAATATCGTCTCTTTCTAAATCATCTGGATCTTCATCTTCTACTACGGTAATATAAGAATAAACCTTTATATCTCCTGTTTTCTTATCAATTACTACTTTAGAATTTTGAATGCCAGTATCTTTTTTATAAGCTGCCATTAAAGCATTTTCCATAGCTTCAAATATAATATCACGATCGATACCTTTTTCTTTTTCAACTAAATCAACTGCTTTAATAAACTCTTTACCATTCATTATTTACATCTCCTTTTTCCTTTGCATATACATCAAGTGTATAACTTTCATCAATTAAATCAAGTTTGTCCAAAATTGGATTAATAATTCGTGTTGCCATTACTACCTTATTTAAAGGAATAATTTCATTGCTATCTAAAATAATTGTTAATGTATTTTCATTATCTACTTTACCGTAAGTAATATCACTAATAAAAACATTTAACTCACTAAGCTTATCTTTAGTAGCTTCCATTATTTTTTCTTTCATGATTCCTCCTTTTTACTAAATAAAATCGAGTGGTTTCCCACTCGCTGTAACTAAATTATATCATATAAATAGTATTTTACATAGAAAAATTAATCAATTTATGAAAAAAAAGACAGTTTTTATAAAACTTATGATAATATTATATTAGAAAGAAGGTAGATGATGGATAATTTAAGTATTACGGTAATGTTAGGTATGTTTGTTACCTTGGTACCTTATATTATGTATAATTTTAATAGTATTAGAGTTGATAAGAATAAAACTATATTATGGGGTATAATCTCATTTATACTTAGTTTATTAGTATTTAAAATAACTGGTACTATTTTTAATTATATTGGGTTAATTACTACTATAATAGTAGCTACTATGTTTAATCTTTTTATAGTAAAAAAAGATGTTGATATTAAAAAAATACCTAAATCAATTTTAGTTATTTTACTATTCTTTTTTATTTCATTAGTACAACTTATTCCTATTTATTTATTTAATCTAGATATTAATAATCTAACTACTATGCAAACTTTATTATTAACATTATTTTCTAATTCAATTTTATTAGTTATATTAATATCTATGTATCGTGATACGTTAAAAGATGATTTTAAAAAAACTAAAAATAACTTTAATGAAATGATGGATACTGGAATAAAGTGTTGGTTAGTGGGTTTAATTATTATGATAATTTCTAATGTTATTATAGGATTATTTATTCCACTTGCTAATGCTGGCAATGAGCAAGGTGTTCAAGAATATATTTCAACATCTGGTATTGTATCAATGTTAGCTATTGGTATAATTGCTCCTATAATTGAAGAATTAACTTTTAGAAAAGCATTTAGAGATATTTTTAAAAGTAAATGGCTATTCATTTTATCATCAGGATTAATTTTTGGTTCTTTACACGTTGTATTAAGCTTAAATAGTTTATGGGATTTATTTTATATTATTCCGTATAGTTCACTAGGAATAGCTTTTGGTTATATGTATTATAAAACAGATAATATTTATACATCTATTATTATGCATATGTTTCACAATACAAGTTTAACTCTTTTATCTATTATTGGTGGAGTTATGGTTATATTATGATGAGTCGTAGTGAAAAAAATCAAGTATTAGAAGAAGAAATAAAAAAAGAAGAGAAAAAGAAAAAAAAGGATAGAATTAGAAGAAGGATTCTTAAAACTATACTTATCTTGATTTTTCTTTTGATAGTTTTACTATTATATATGCATTTTATTGGTACTAAAGGTTTAAGTGCTAGAGAGTATAAAGTTGAAAGTAATTTAATTCCTGATTCATTTCATGGATTTAAGGTGGTACAATTTTCTGATTTACATTACTTAACTACTATTCACGATAAAGAACTTAAAAATATAGTAAAAAAGATTAATGAATTAAAACCTGATATAGTTGTATTTACTGGTGATTTAATTGATAGTAAGGAAGAGGTAACTGATAATCAATTAAATAATTTAGTAAGTAGTTTAAACGAAATTAAGGCAACTACTGGGTTATATGCAATTAAGGGAAATCATGATTATAATAATGATAATTTTGAAAAAGTTTTTAATCAGACAGCGTTTAAGATACTTGATAATAGTTATGAACTAGTCTATTATAAATCTAGTACTCCTATTATGATAACTGGTGTTGGTAGTATTATTAATAATGACTGTGATATTGATAAGGCTTTTAGTTATGATAAAATGGATAATTTATATACAATATCATTAATACATGAACCAGATGTTATTGATAATATTAGGGAAAAATATCAAGTTAATTTAGCTTTAGCTGGACATTCTCATAACGGTCAAATTAGATTACCGGGAATTGGGGCTATTATGAAAGTTGAAGAAGGAAAAATTTATCCGAATGAAGAATATACATTAGGTGATACTAAATTATATGTATCTGGAGGACTTGGTACTAGTATGTATGAATTTAGATTATTTACCCACCCTAGTATTAATTTATACAGACTAACAAAAGAAGCGGAATAATTATAGTAATTACTCTGCTTCTTTTCTATTATAATTAAAGTTTAAAGGTTTTAGTTCATCTAATACAAACATACCATTTTTTCTTATTAATACATCATCGAAATAGATTTCTCCACCACCATAATCTTCTCTTTGAATTAAAACCATATCCCAATGAATCCCAGAATCGTTTCCGTTGTAACAATCTTTATAAGCTTGACCTGGTGTGAAATGAATGCTTCCTAGTATTTTCTCATCATATAATATATCTCCCATTGGATATAAGATTTCAGGATTAAAGCCAAGTGAAAATTCACCTACATATCTAGCACCTTCATCAGTATCAAATATTTCATTTAGTTTTTCATTATCTTCATCACAAGTAGCATGAATAATTTTACCATCTTTAAATTCTAATGATACGTGGTTATATACTCTTCCTTGATATGGACTAGGTGTATTGTAAGTAATAGTACCATTGACTGATGTTTTTACTGGAGCACTATAAAGTTCACCATCTGGTATGTTCATTTCTCCTACACAAGGGATACTGCCCATTCCTTTAATACTAAAGGTTAGATCAGTACCAGGAGATACTATTCTTACTTTATCTGTTTTATCCATTAATTTTTTTAATGGTTTTATTAGCTTGCCCATTTCTTCATAATTAACAGTCATAACATTAAGAGCAAATTCCATAAACTCGCGTGATGTCATTTTGGCTTTATAGCTATCAAGTAATGATGGGTAATTTAATAATACCCATTTTCTTTGGTTTACTCTTACATCACTTGATGGAAGTAAGGCTTGACTTAATTTCTTTGACATTTCTCCAGATGCATTTTTGTTTTCATAGTCATTAGTAGCATAACGGATATTAATAAATGAATCAAATAACTCTACCTCATTTTCCTGAATTTTTTTAAGTAGTTTAATTCTACCATCATTATTTCCTTCAGTAAGTTTAGCTCCAAGTATAGGATCATTAATTTTTAAACATGGTACTCCGCCATTTTTATAAATTTCATCAATTAAATAAGAAATAAATTCTCTTGTTTCCATTGATTGTGTTGTGATTAATACTTTCTCATCTTTTTCTACTCTAATTGAATAATTAACAATTAAACTTGCTAGTTCTTTTAATTTATCACTCATTTTCACTCTTTCCTTTCTTAAACATAAAATACTTTAGAGGTGATTTTATGTATTCATACAATAATAATATGGATAAATATTCTAGAAATATGTATAGTCAAAATATAAATCCAAATAACGAACGTTTTGCTGGTGGATTTGTTGCACCATTACTACTTGGTGGCGTTGCTGGTTACGCAATAGGAAATACTAATAGACCAAATTACTACTATCCACAACCATATCAACCATACTATTATTATCCTTATCCATACCCTACTTATTATAGCAATAATTATTACTATAATCCATATAATTAGTAAGAAGAGCTTAATTATTTTAAGTATAAAAAAGGTTGCATTAACAACCTTTTTTATTTATAACTTTATTTTGATAATTTTTTTATAGTATCGATATCTAATCCTGTTAAATCAGATATAGTAGAAATATCCATATCTTTAGCAAGCATGTTTTTAGCGATTTCTAATTGCTTCTTACTGGCACCTTCTTCAATACCATCTTCATAAGCTATTGCTTTTTCGGTATTTTTAATTAGTTCTTGGTCTTCTTCATAACTCATAAAACTTTGAAATGTTTCTTGATTATTTAAATCTGTCAATTTATCTTCATACTCTTTCACAAAATCATCTCCAATCGATATTTTGTCAAGGTTATTTTGGTCTAAATCCAACATAATTAAATGTTTATATTCATTAACCTTGTTGTTATCTAAATTGTACCAATAATCAGTAATTTTGTCCATATTGAATTCAATAATTTCAAAGTTATCAATATACCTTTTATCATTCTTATTCATAACATAATAATAAGAAACATCATCTACTTTTTTACTTAATCCATAACTTAAATCAATATGTATGAATTTAGTTTTATAATCATACCTTTTACCACGGATTACTTTTCTAGAATAAATGTTAGTAAAATAAATAAAATTTCTAGTATGCAAATAATCAGAATAGTTACAGTTTAACTCGATATGTAGATATTCATCACCATCTTTAACTAACACATCTACTATTTTAACTTTATCAATAGTACTAATTACTGGTAATTCGTTTCTTAAAAATTCTATAATTTCTACATCCTTTTTTAAGATTCTAGATAATAATTTTTTTAATAATATGGGATTATCCTCATCACAAAAGATAGTTTTAAATACTCGATCATATTTAGCCGTATAAAACTTAGTTACCATATTTTTCCTCCTTTTGTGCCATAATAACAGATAATAATAAGTATGTAAAATGTTCTATTTTATAAATTCAATGCAAAATAAAAACCAATTTTAAATAATTACTAAAGAAAACTTAAAATTGGCTTCATTATTTACTTTAATTTACAAAAACATATCTATTTTAAATAATCTTTGATAATAAACCTATCATGATATTTATTAATTAAATGGTAAGTATTAGCATGTCTTGCATGTGCTCTCCATGAATTATAGCACATACGAATATTCGTAAAATCGAGCCTGTTATTTATAAAGTCAGTGTTTGCTTTTTTAACTAAAGCTTTTATTTTTTGCTTACTTCTTTTTCTGATTAAAAGATGGGTTTCATAAATTCGATATCCGCAAAAATCAACGCCTAAATTGTTAGGATAGTATTTACTTTTCCTATTAAGGTTAAGTTTTAATTTTTGATTTAAGAAAACTTCAATAAGTAATTTATATTTTCTTGCTTCTTTTTTATCGTTAACAAGTAATATAAAATCATCCATATAGCGGACATAATATTTAATCTTAAGGACTTCTTTTATATAATGATCAAGCTCATTTAAATATATATTAGCAAAGAATTGGGAGGTATAATTTCCAATAGGAATTCCTTTTCTATTATTAGTATCATAAATTAATTTTCTAGTAAAAGTTAATAGTTTTTTATCACTAATATGGTGTTTCATAATTTCAAACAAAATATCTTTATCAATACTATAAAAATACTTTTGAATATCGCATTTTAAGATATAGTAATTATGTTTATTATGCCACATGATTTGCATATAATGTTGCAGTTGTTTTACCGCTTTATGAGTGCCTCTATTTTTAATGCAAGCATAAGTATCTTTTATGAACTTAGGTAAAATATATGGTAGTATAAACTCTTCAACATACCACTGATGGATAATTCTATCACGGTAAGGTAATGATTGAATAACTCTTTCTTTAGGTTCTGAAATTATAAATTCGTGATACTTTCCAACTTGGTAAGTATTATTTTTTACACTGCTATACAAATTCATAAGGTTATTTTCTAAATCCATCTCAAATAAAATTACATCACTACGATTTCTTTTATTCTTAGAAGCTCTAATATGAGCATTATAAAATAGTATATAATCAAGTTTATTATCAAACTGCTGTTTTATCGTTTTTGGCATGATTTAATCCATCCACCTAATAAATTACATATGTTGGTTATTTTTTTACTCCATGCTTTATAATTATTGTTGTTAATATATTTTCTTTTATATGAAACTCTAACTAGTACTTTTAAAAATTTTATTTCATTATCTAGTAATGATAGATTATTTAATTTATCGACTTTATCATATTGTTTATAAGCATTAATTATATATTTAATACCATTATAAGTAGTATTTTTAATTGTAGATACTAAAGATAATTTTTCACATTTAGGATATTTTTCAGTAATCATCTCTGTATAATAAATAAGTTCTATATATTGCTTATAAATTATTAGCTCTTCTACTACTTTAATCATTTAGTATCACCTTTAATTCATAAAGAAAGTTGATTGCTTCAAGTGGTGTTAGTGTATTTATATCTATATTTTTTAATTTCTGTTCTAATTTAATATATTTTTGGGGAATTTCAGTCTTTTTTATTATGTTTTCTATTTCTTTTGTTTCAACTATCTGGATATCTAATTTATGATTATGGAAAACGCGCATATAATCTTCTAGTTTAACGTCTGGGAAACCACATTTATTTACTTCGTTCGTAAATTTGGTTTGTTTTAATACTACATACTGATTAATAGTATTAGCATCTTCTGATATGAAAATATAAAATTTTCCATTATGAAAAAGATATAATTTATCAGGATTATCTTGTTTTAATTTTAAATATTCATTATAAATTTTACTCATACTACTCCTTCTTTCTAAAAAATATTTAAAAAAAAGCAGCACAAAAAAATTGTACTGCTAATCATGATATCTGATATTCGTATATTACTACTAACCAAATACCACTATTTATGTGTTTCTTTGAAGTTCAAAGAGGAATTTGATTTCTACGATAAACACTCAAAAATTATCCTTGAATAATTTTAATAGAATGAATTTAATTAAATTTTATATTGTAGTCTAAGAGCGAGAACGACACGGAACGAAATGTTGGTGTTCGTACCACCTGTGTTGTTGTTGAACGCAAAGGAACCGGCTTCAGTGCCATTGTTCCAATTGCCACCACGTTCGAACCAAGGGTTAGAAGAATTAACAAAGTTGGCGTTTGAAAAATGAGAAAAAAATACTACCTTTACAATCAAATCCCTACATTTGTACTATATATATTTCAAAATTACAAATGCCATAATTTAAAGTCTCCCGATTTTTTTCAAAAAAGGGAAAAAATCGGGAGCCATAGAACTTACCGCAGTAAAAAATATGAAGATAAAGATTTTATCATACTATCTACTACGGGGTTAATAGCACATTACTGTGCTGGAGCGAGAACGACACGGAACGAAATGCTGGTGTACGTACCACCTGTGCTGAGGCTGAACGCAAAGGAACCGGCTTCAGTGCCATTGCTCCAATGGCCACCACGTACGAACCAAGGGTAAGAAGAATGAACAAAGTAGGCGTAATCTTTATACCAACTAGATTTATATCTAGTACTACCATCTGGATCTTTTTCACTACCAAATGGTCCCATCTCTCCTGTTGCATCTCCTAATATTCTGTTATTATAATTTGTATTTACAGTTGATGCATATTTATTCCAGTACTTAGTGTAAGTACTATCACTAAAGAAATTAGGATATAAACTAGTTATACCACTTGATCCACCAACTGTTGTTGCTTTAGTAGTATATCCCATTACATACTCCCATGCGCCACCTGACATATCATATATTCCACTATAATTACCAGTTGTTGATGAAACAGTAGAATTATTATTAAAATAATTAACGGTATATGTTCCATCAACACCTAAACTAGTTGACTCTACTCTATTACCTTCTATACTTATTCCGCTATTATATCCTAAGGTTGGTTCACTTGTTCCAGAATATCCGGTTATATAACTTGAGTTATTATTTATTCTTACACTTGCTTGACTACCATATACTGAATGCTGTAAATAAGCTACTGCTCCCCATTCTGTATTTTTCATCATATGACTATCTAAATTACGATTATAATCATAACTATTCTTGAATGCGTTCCCAACAGTTATACTTCGCCAACTATATACATTGGGTTTTATGATAATTTTACTTGTATCTACACTATTTACTTGGGCAGACGTCGTTGATGTTGCTCCATCATATCCTGTTTCAAACTTTCCTACCCATAAACCATTTGTATCAAAAGCTATGAATGCTGGATGAGTTAGATATGTTCCTACCGTACTTCCAGTAGATGGTGTTGTTTCTTTATTTTCAAATATAATATCTATTGTTTGAGTAGAATTTCCAATACTTGTTAGTCCTGTATATGTTCCTTCATTAAATATTTTATATCTATATCTTGGTATCCATACAAAGTATGATTCAATATTTGTTTCTGGTATTACTTCTCCATCTTGGTAAGTAATACTTTCATCTTTTAAGATAACGCTATTAGCCCACTTTTTATCAGCATAACTATACCAAGCTGTTGTAGTATCCGCTTTAGTTACTACTCCTGTATCTGATATTACTACTGGTATTAGATTATCAGATATAACTGGATATGCTCCATTTAAAATGGCTTCTTTATAAGCTATTTTATCTTGCTCTAATACTTTACCTGTTGAATATACATTTACTGTTATCGTAAACGCTTTATTATTTATGCTTCCATCTGAAAAATCAGTATCATCTGATAACCACATTCTTAATCTAAAATTCTTTTCATAGTTTGATGTATTAGCTGATACTTCTCCTTCATAGATAGTCTTTTCTATTACCCCATCCGGTACTTTAGTATTAGTTTGAATTAGATTTGAATATTTATCTAATAGTATTTCCTTTTCAGTTCCATCTACTTCAGTTAAGTATAACTTTACGTCATCTTCATCTAAGGTAGAATCACTCTTTTTTCTTGCTGTTACTTCATATGAAATACTAGAGTTCATTTCTATTGTTGAGGTTATCTTAAAATCAAATACCTTTCCTTCACCTGTTTGAAGTTTTCCTTCTTCATCACTTATTGGAAATGCATCAGTTAAACTTATACCTTTTCCTATTCCACTTACTTCAGTATATAGAAAGTTTATCTTACCTGTTTTTACGATATTATCAGTTACACCTGTTTTAGAATAAGTGAATAGTGAATAACTTACTCCAACTGTTATCAATATTAAACTTAATACTGCTATTAGTGTCAAAAATATCTGCTTCTTCTTACTATTTTTCATAAAACTTCTCCTTCTGGTATCTAAGTTATATACTTAAACACTAGAAGATGTCTGAATTAGCCTTAATACATAGGAAAATAGTTAATTATTGTAGTAAATCGTTTGTTGTTTTTTTATGTGTAGCAATTATTAAAAGTCGCAAAATAAAAGACTATAAGATAAACTTGATAGTCTCTAATTATATAACTTAAGGCCCTATTTTTACGATTTAATTGTATCAAATAGTAATTTTAAAAGCAAGGATAAATTAAAAATTTAAAAAACTATCATAACAATTTAGATGTAATTTAATTATAGATAATTAATTCTTTAACAAAGAAACAGAAAAGACCTTTCAAAATTTGAAAAGTCTTTTTTAGTAGGAGTAATTTTATTTATGAAAACTTTTATACAAAGTTTAATTGATATATTAATATATATCAGGATTTATTATTTATTATCACTTCTCCTTTCAACACTACCAGTATATAAAATAATTATGATAAAAATATAAAATAATTATGGGAAATTATGGGAATGTTATAACTTAATTTTATCAATCATTTTAGGATAACTATTAATTAGTTCTTTAACAAATATTGACTCATTTTTTGTTGGTACTAATAAATAAGCATAATTTTTGGTTCTAGTTAGGGCAACATAAAATAATCTTCTTTCTTCGCTATAAACTTTCTCATTATTATTTGATACAAATCTAAGTACTTTTTCATCTTTTATTTTATTAGGAAAACCAAGTAAATTATTTTCTAGATTAATAATAATTACATTTTCTTCTTCTAAGCCTTTTGATTTATGGACAGTTAAATAATAGATATTTATATCTGGATTTATTTTGTATATAATCGTTCCATCTTCTTTTAAAGTGTAATCATCATCTAACAATTTGCAAATATCCTTATTGTTTCTACCAAGAATTAAAATTGGTTTTAATGTATCAGCATATATTTTTTCTATTAATATTTTGAACTTTTCCTTTATGTTAGTATAATAAATTATCCTAATTGGTTTAGTGAGTGTCTTATTTGAGTGCAAATCTTTATAAATTTGTCTTTTGTTTTTCATAACAAAATTACCAGCTACTTTTATAAGTTCTTGACTATTCCTGTAAGTATTTTGAATTTTCATTATTTTGGCATCTTTAAAATAATTAGAAAAATCTAAAAATAGTGATAAATCACAACCAGTAAAACGATAAATAGATTGAAAATCATCACCAACAACCATTAATTTAGCATCTGTTATAGTAAGTATATTTTGAATTAAGTTAAATCTAATAAATGATGTATCTTGGTACTCATCAATTATTATATATTTATAATTTTTTTTCATATTATTTCGTTTTACTTTTTCTGTTGCTTTTATTATCATATCATCAAAATCTATTTCATTATTCTCTTCTAAATATTGGGAGTATATTAGATAAATATTCAATGCTAGTATTAGGAAAATTTTTTCATGCTTATACTTTGAATATGAAAATGTTTTTCTAGCTTCTTTTAGAAATTTTGTGAAATCATTTATAGAATAACTGTTACATTTTAATAAATGAATAAAAGTTGATAGTAATTTTTCGAGTAATTTAAAACTATTATTATTTTTAATATAAGCTTCTAAGTAGCTATCTTTTATATTCTTTTTAGTTTTTATATCTAAGTAACTTAATACCAATTTCATATAACTATCATAGTTAATAATCGTTTCATAAAAATATTCATGAATTATATCTTCTAAGATATTATCGTCTGCTATATTATAAGTATCTTCTGATAATATTTCTAAAGCTAATTTATGGAAGGTATAAACAGATATATCAAGACTAAACTCTTTTTTTATTTTTTCTTTTAAACTGGTTGATGCTTTCTTAGTAAATGAAATACATAAAATTTCATTAGGATTTATTTTTTGGTATTTTACTAAATAATTTATCTTACCTAAGATAGTTAATGTTTTACCACTACCAGCTCCAGCTACTACTAAAAGGTATTTACTATCATCCAATACAATTTTTTGTTGTTCACTATCTAGATAATAACCATTTATTTTTTCATTCATTAATATCACCGTGGTGTATTATATTTAATTTTTTATTTTAAGCAAATTGATTATTTTTAATATTTAATGGCTATTTTTAATTAATTTTTATTTTTCTTATAGCAAAATTTACTTTTTACTAATGTTTATTTTTTTAAAATTATTTTTTTACTTTAAAATTTATACTGATACCCTATTTATTTTTATAAATATAATATACTAGAAGGGAGTTGATATTATGCCAGGTTATGGTAATAATAGCTATAATCAAGGTTCTTGGTTATGGATAGTATTAATTATCTTTTTAGTACTTATTATTTGTCCTAATAGAAAAAAAGAATGCTAAATGACAAAACCAGTTATTTAAAAATAACTGGTTTATGTTTATTTTATATCAAATTCTTCAACATATTTAACATAATCAACCCTACCACGCTTTACAACAAAGCAATAATTATTTGGGATTGTTTCTTTCATTTCTGGTATCTTTTGATTTATTTTAATAGAAAACTGATCGTTAATACCATTTCCTACCCAAATACCATAATTATTGGTAACACATTCTTTATACCAAGATTCAAACTCATTTTTCTTAATTTTATCAATACTATCTATTATAATAAATTTAATTATTCCTAATTTATTAGCTTTTAAAAACATATTATTAAATTCATTTTTATTTTCATTATTTAATCCTAGTTTAAATTGATCAATACCAATTATTAAGCATATTAATTTATTAATTTCTTTAGAATTATTATATGCTTCTTTACTGATTAAATAATTACTTAATTCTGTAAATATTAAATCAAAGTTAGAATCGACATATCTATAATCGCTTTTATTTTTTATATCATAATCAAGCGCATTTATAACTAGTAGAGTTTCATTTTTATATAGTATTTGGTTTATAAGAGGATTTACTAATGGTTCTGTTTGGTTTACATCATTTGCTGTTATAATAGAGACTGTATTTTTATTAAAGTCAAACTCATTTACTAATAAATCTTGCTTGTTTAAACCTATTATATAATTGTTAGTATTTAAATATTTTTCTATAACATTTCCATTAACAATTGTTGGAAGCATTGGTATCTTTGGTGCTGATGTAGTATTATTGCTATACTCTAAACATTTTTCTTTAATAAATCTAGGGATATCATCCTTATCACTAACTAATGCTGTTTGAAATTCATAGACATCATCATCTTTAAATATTCCACGTCCAAATATTTTACTAGGATATGTTTTATGAACATTACCTAAAATAGTAGTAAAATCGTCATTATTATTTTGAGCTAGTGCATAAATTAAACTAAAGTTTTGTTTTAGTTTAAATCTAACACCATTAGGTGTATTAGCTAAAACTATGAAATAGATGCCATATTTGTTACAATCTCTAGTAATACTATTTAAAATATCATCATATTTATTAGAAAGCTCCGTAAATGCCTCAAAATTATTTATAATAATTATCATTGATGGTACTTGGCTACCACTATTTCTACAGTAATTATAATAATCACCATTATAATCCTGAAAAAGATTTTTTCTTTTATTAATGTTCGTTTCTATCATTTTAAATAAATTTTCTAGTTTGTCACTATCATCTGATGTAACAATATCACCAACAATAGTAGAATCTTTAAACATATTAAGTGCACCTGTACCATAGTCAACTATGTAATAATTTACTTCTTTAGCATTATAGTAAAGCATAGAAGAATATATTAAGGTTGTTATGAAGTTTTCTTTTCCGGAACCACTTGCACCATATATAATAGTATTGCCATTCTTGGATATTGGAAGTGTTAAAAGTTTTTGCTCTTGTCTTTTAGGTATATCATATTCACCAATTATTGGATTAATAACAAACATTTGCTTTTCATAATTATATTTAAGCGCTAAATCTTCTATTTTTATCATATCAGGTATTTTTTCTAACCATAAAGGTGTTGTTATTACATTTAATTGATTTGCTTCATTTTGTAAATACTTGACAATGTTAACTAACTCCTCACCATTTGATTTAATGTTAGTTTCTTTCTTTTTCGTTTCAACATTTTTATAAATATACCCAATATTATTAATAAAATCGATATTAGTATCAATATTTTTTTTAGCTTTTTCACGTGGAATATATTTACCACCTGCCCAACTAGCTTGTCCTAAAACAAACACTTCATTGTAACCAACTTGAAAATAAAATCTACCCGTTTGTTTTAAATAAGCAGCATCAGGGCATTTTATAACTTCATTGGAATCCGATTTTTCTTGTACACGCATGCAAACTCTAAATCTAGTATTACTCCAAATTTGAGGATCTACAACGCCACTTGGCTTTTGCGTTGCTAATATTAAATGAACTCCAAGTGATCTACCTATACGAGCTGTTGATATTAGTTGTTGCATAAATTCTGGTTGTTGGCTTTTAAGTTCAGCAAACTCATCACTTATTATAAATAAATGGGATATAGGAATATCAACGATTTTATCTCTATACATTTTTTGATATTTATAAATGTCTATTGTACTTTCACCAGATAACTCCCTTGCTTTATTGAATAGAGTTTGCCTACGTTTAAGCTCTGATTCAATAGATGCTAAACTTCTTTTTATCTCATTGCTATCTAAGTTAGTAATTGTGCCAACTAAGTGTGGTAATTTTAAACCTGTTGTTTTATTTTCAAAAGCACCAGCTAAGCCACCACCTTTATAATCTATTAATATAAATTGAACTTCATATGGATGGTAATTAATAGCCATAGATAGAATATAAGTAATAATAAATTCACTTTTACCACTACCCGTCGAACCTGCTATTAAACCATGTGGGCCATGATATTTTTCATGCAAATCAATGCTAATTTTTTCTTGATTTTTTCCTAGACCAACTGGGGCTTGTAAACTTAGTATTGGATTATTGTTTTGCCATCTATTAATAGAGTTTAATTGTTCAACTTTACCAACATCAAACATTTCTAAAAAGCCTAACTTATTAGGAAGTTTACCGTCTTTTGATGATTGAATTTCAATTGGAATATTAGCAAGTTTTTTTACAGTACTGTAGTAATCTAAAACTTGATTTATATCGTATTTAAACTTTAAAGGTTCAATATAATATTGCCCAACGTGCATTTCTCCTGTACCATTGTTTAAAGTTATAAAAGCTTTACATTCACTTGGCAAATCCGTAATTTTCTTATCTATTATAACCATAGAAAATCCCAAATTAACTTTAGATTTAACTATATTATTTATAAAATCGTAATTTCTGATTGCTTTATAGCTATCGGTTATAATTAAATAAGTTTCAGTTAATTCATCTCTTTTAATTTCTCTATTTAATTCTTTTCTTTGATTAAAGATTCTATCTAAATAGTAGCATACTTCTTTATATTCATCATTGTTAGTTGCATAAAAACGGATTTCTCTATCATTAGTAAATAAATGTGGCAAATCTTTTAAATAAGCGTAATCTTTTTCTTTTTCTGAATCGGTAAATATAACTATTTTTAAATTATCATAGCTTTGATTGGTGATACATTCTAAAATGATATTTTTTAAATATTTATTTGTTTCACTATAATTACCAATTAATCCAGTAACATAATTATCATATAGAGAATAAATAATTGGAACATTTGAAAGTAATTTTGGTTCCGTACCTAGTGAATGTAACATATCTTTTAAATTATCTTGAAATAAAGAAAAATGTTCTTCTGGATATTTAATATCTATTTTCATAGGATAGTTACCAATACCAAGTCTAATAACTAAATAATCATCGTCTTCTATTCTTCTTTGCCATAAAGTAGTATATTTGTTTAAAATAATTTCTTCGCATTCTTTTAATCCTGGGTAATTATTATTTAGTATTTCTGATTGCCTGTTTTTAGCATTTTTTATTTCTTGGCGTTTATCCTCAATATAAGCGCTGTATTTTTTTTGTCTTTCTTTTTCTTTCTTTTTTCTATTTCTTAATTCAACTTTTTTTGATATAGTCGGCCAAATAAGTACACTTGCAAACATAGCACCACACATAACAAGTGATGGAATAGCATTTTTGATACTTGAATTACCATTCATTATATTGTTAACAGAAGTATATGCTGACACTAAAGATGTCATTGACATTGTTAGCATTGGTCCGATTGTTAAAAGAAGAGATGATTCTTTTTCTTCTGCTTTATTAGGTGGTGCATCAACATTTAATGTTAATGTTTGAATTTTAGGAATGAATCTTGGTGTTTTATGGAAGTAATCTGATTCATCGTATAGTTGTATATCTTGTTCTTCTTGTTCCACTAACTCCTCATTTGATTGATTTTTGATATCAATAAGATTTGTTAATAATAAATTTGCCTGAACTTCTAAATTATTAGAATTATTTAAATATAGATAATATATGTCGCATGCTTCATGCTTTTTTATGACATAAAGCATAATACCTTCAATAAAAACAATATCAGCATTTTTTAGTACCATTTTATTTACTAATCTCATATTGCTAACATAAATTGGAACCTTACTATTATCATCAATGATAACTAAATCTTCATTTTCTTTTTTGATAGTTATATTAACTTCATTAAGAAGAGGCGAAGTTATTGAACCTAATTGTCCTATCTTAAGTCCGGTTAAAATATAATTAGTTATATCATAGCAATTATATTTTTGAAAAACATTAGAGCAATATAAAATGATATTTTCATTAGTTTCTTTATTTTTTAAAAATATAAATTGGTTATCTATTAACACCTTAAATGGTTCTATAACACCATTATTTATAATATAGACATCATCATTACTAATTAAGTGCCAAGTATTATCAGTTGCTTCAATATTAATTAAATTTTTTCTATTACCAGCTTTATCCAAATCTGTTATCCAATAACTACCACTAATCTGTTCTGGTAATATTAAGTCTATTTTTTTATCTTTTTTTATAAGTGATACTCTCATAATATACCTCTTACATATTAAATAAAATGGCTTTTATTATTAATATATATTCCAAATTTTAAAACAGCTATTTTCATATTTATTTTTTTAGATAGTTCATCTTGAATGTAGTTTAAAATGTCACATATGAAATTTTCTTGTTCTTCGGTACAATCAAGACTATTATAGTGAAATGCTATAGCAATTGAATCATTTGGTGCAGCTTGTTCTTCCCTATCACCATATTCTATATATTTACTTTCTGTTTTAGCAAATAATAATTTAGAGATATTCTTATTTAAAAATGCATATAGTTCGCTAGTATTTCCTTTTTGGTAGTTTTGATAACTTGTTTTTAAGTAATCTAGTTCATCTTGACTTAGATTCTCTAAATGAATGCCATTTAACAAGAAAAAATAATTTGATACTAATGAAATGCTAGTTGGATTTTCAATATTTTTTGATTTAATACCTGCTTTTATTATTTGACTTTCTAAATTTTCTAGTCCTAAATTATTATATATACTATTAAAAATTATTAATTTTAAATGTTCTATCATAAATAACTCCTTTTTTAATTCCAATGTATAGATGATGTTCCAATTCGAAAACAACCACCGTCAAATAAATCTTCAAATTTAATATAATATTTATTTCCCCATGAACTTATGATAAATCCATAATCAGCTATACCTGTTATAGTAACAGAATGTCCTACTATACTTGGAGTTTCATTTCCCCTATCTTCATGCCAATCATTTGTAGAAATAGAACGATAACTTTGAGGATCATAGGAATATGCAACTATTTGGTGAGTTGAATCTATTAATTTATAATAACCCATATCAAGTGCAATTTCATCATCATTTAATACCTTAGTCAATAAAGCTATTATTTGTTTTTGCTCTTCAATTGGATATTTAGTTGTATCAAAATTATCAATAAAGAAACTAGATTCATAACTCAACTTTTGATCTTTACTCTTTAAGAATTTATTTATTGTATCATCATCTCTTCCTTCACTTCCTGACATATATTTTTGTTTTTTTGCTTTCAATGTATCTCTTCCATATATATCAATAGTTTCTGGACTAAAATATTCTTTATTTAATTCATACCCTCCATTAATATTTTTCTTTATAAAATGTCCACCATTTTCTTCACTATTTGCAAACACATATAAGTCTAATAATAATTCAGAAGAATTGAATTGTCCATTTTGTTTATACATATCATAACCAAATATTTTTTTAAAATAACCTTCCCTGTTCCTAAATAAATAATATATATTATTACATACACTTGCATATGAACAAGCACCAGCTGCATTTACAGTATCCATTATTACAGCAGAATCGTTAGATGTAAATCCCATGTTTATAAGCTTATTTTTTAAATAAGTATACTCTTGGGTACTTATTCTTTTAAAATGAGGAATAACTTCTCCATTTTGCTTTGCTTCTTTAATCATACTTATAGCTGTACTATAATTATATTTTTTACCGTTTAATTCATAAACAGATAATTTTTCAATAGCCGCCTGGTCTACTCCGTAATCACCTTCTATATGATCATTAAAGAAATTATATGTTTCAAGCCTTTTATCAGTAAAATCCAAATCTAGTAAATATTCTTGTATATACTCAGTTGGTATATCGGATATTTTTTGTTTTACATCATCAACTGCTATTTTATTAATATCATCAGTGCTAAAATACTCTTTTAATTGTTTAATTCCAACATTTTTTCCGAGTCTTTGGTCAATAAGATTAACCAACGAATCTATGTCGCCATAGTAATTTCTGACATCGTTTGCATCTGAGTTAAATTCATGTTCGAATAATTTTAATTCTCTATGAATTTGTAGCATTTCTAAATCTTGAATGGTATAGGATGGATTCTGATTATTTTTCATTTTTGTTATAAAATCTTGATATTCTTTTGTTTTTGAAATTTCTAATAAATCATTATACCTTTCCATTTTTTCTTGAACTGTATTTATTTTTTCTTTTTTTGCATTTGTAATATTTAATTTAGATCCAATAGCATCAAAAAAGTTATATTTATATCCGGCAATACCATTTTCACTTTTTGTTTTAAATCCCGATAAAGTTAGTTCATTTAAATCATGCGTACTAACTTCAATAATACCCGTATTCTCATGGTATGCAAAATATTTATATGTACCATCTTCTTGTTTAATTGAAGTAATATTTATTAATTCTACTTTTCCATTTGATTTTAATCTATATAAATCGGTTCCACTTATAATATCTGATTCTGTTGCAGATAAACTTTTAACAAGAGACAATATATAAGATTTTGCTTCTACATATCCTAATTTTGATAAATCAGCTACTTCATTTAGTTTTAATAATTTACTCTCAACTAAATTAGATAAATTATCACTGGAAACATCAGTATTTGCTATGTTAGAGCGAACTGTATCTAAAACATTATTATAACTTTTTTTAATATAGTTTAAACCTTTATCAATTTCTAAAAGTTCATTATAAAACGATTTTTGATCATCAAGATTTGCATTAAAAAATGGATATTTACCTGATTGTGCATCTTCCAAAGTGGTAAATTTACTAATAGGATAAAACATATCTGTTTGTTCACCTTGTGATATTTTTGCTAAATCATTTAAATAAGAATTGTTTTTAGTTGCATCAGCTAGAAAATATTTCCCATCAACTTCAAATTCAACCCACGCATGATTTGCTGATTTTATTTCAGAATTAATTCCAACACTTAAAAGTAATTCATTATAAATTTTAGACCAACTTTTGCATATAATCTTACCATTTAAAATAGAATTATCATTAATGTCTTTACTATCAGTTAATATTTTAAATCCAATATTTTCATTCGGATTACTATTTAAATTTTCATCAAATCCTACTCTTTTAGATAATTCTAAATATAAAAATCTTGCTTTTTCAAAATCAGTTAAACCACTAGGAATTGACTCTATTATATTTTGTTTTAAATCTCCGACGGTTGTAATATTATCATTTTCATTTACTTTTTTAATCAAATCTGTATATTTTAAATTACGTAATTTTTGACTATTAATGTTTACGATATTCTTTATATTATCTTTAATACTAGTTAACTCTGATAAAATAGATGTTTTTATATTTAAGAATTTATTTTTTACATTAAGTACAAAATTTTTCAATCCAAGGTACTTAGGATTAATGTTTAAGTTTTTTGCTATATTTGATACTTTGCCGTTTATTGAATCATACATTGTCATTATTTCATGATCTAGTAATGCCATTTCATTTTTAATTTTTAAAAATTCTGTTTCACTATCATATATTTCTATTGTGTTTTCTGAATTCAATTTTTCAATGAATGCTTTATATTCTGGGGTATTAGTTTTATCAACTAATTCTTTATATCTATCCATCTTTTCTTGTAATATTTTTTCTAAATCAATATTTGAATTTGATACTTGCTGTTTACCAGAATCAGTTATACTATTACTATTAAGTTTATCATTTATACTATTTATTTCATCACTAAGCAATGCTCTATATTCTGGTGTATCAAGTTCTTTTGGTAAATTGTTAAACAAATCAATTTTTTCTTGTAATATCTTTTCTAAATCGATATCTGAATTAGATATTTTTTGTTTACCAGAATCAGTTATACTATTACTATTAAGTTTATCATTTATACTATTTATTTCATCACTAAGCAATCCTATTTCATTTTTAATCTTTAAAAATTCTGTTTCACTATCATATATTTCTATTGTGTTTTCTGAATTCAATTTTTCAATGAATGCTTTATATTCTGGGGTATTAGTTTTATCAACTAATTCTTTATACCTAGCCATTTTTTCTTGTAATATTTTTTCTAAATCAATATTTGAATCAACACTGTTAAAATCTTGTTCTTTTATTTTGATACCTGACTCATCCATTTTAGTTACATCAGAAATTAATTCGTCCATCTTATTTCCTATTACATTGGCCTTTTTATTCATAGCATCAAAATCAGTTAAATTATTATTAGATATAAAATCATTAAATGCATTTTCTAAATTATCATTATAATCTTTTAAATTTATAGTATCTTTATTTACTGCACTTGCAAATTCAACTAATGTTCCCAGTTTAATACCTTTTTGTTTAAATTTAACTGCCGTTCCTGCTAAGGTGGCGGTAAAAGAAGCACCATTCATTAGCCCCGCTGTAACTGAACCTAATACACCACTATATAATGCTTCTTTGCTAGTTTCTGCTAAATCAATTTCATCACCAAAAAAAACATAATTAGAAAAAGCCTCAACATATGTTTGTGAAAATTCTTCAAGCCCTTCAGATACAATATGTCCAATTGCATTACCAGCACTTTTAGCAACAAGCTTTCCACACTGACTAATTGCCAATTTTGTTGCAATTGACTCACCTATATTTTCTGTTGCTCTACTTAAAATAGCTGATATACCAGTACTTGATGCAATATGTTTAATACCACCCATAAAAACTTCTAAAGCAAAATCTGAAGTAGCTACTACCGTAGCATTGGCAATAGATGCTTTATAATCGTTTCCTGCAACTAAACTTTGGTTAGCTGTATTTCCAAATGAGCTAATAAGCATAGTTGCTTTTACACCAGCTTGAATTAAACTAGATGATCCGCCTGTCAAACAGCTAAGTATTACGGTAGGTGCCATATTACCAGTAGCTTGACCTACTTGATAATCGAAAGTTAAACCGCTTTTATTAGCTAAATAACTTCCTATATACATTTGAGTATATTGATTATCTGTTATTATTGGATTATCTTTATCCATTATAACTCTATAAGTGTTTTCAAATCCTTCTAAAAAGGATTCAACACCATCACCAAATCCCTGTTTAAAGGTTGTTGCATATTTTGAAAAACCATCTTTAAAACTTATATCTAATGCATAACTACAACTGTTTAAGCTTCGTTCTATATCCGTTATATAATTGTCTGCTACTTCTTTACCATAAACTTTTTTTAAATTGCTGTAAGTATTGATTATAGAAATAACTGAATTTGATGAATCAGTTACCAAATATTTTTCATCTATAATATTATAAGCATTATATGCATCAATTAAATATTTATTTATTTCATTTAAAATTTCTAAATCTTCACTAGAAAACTTTTCGGTAATAGATGCTATTTTATTATTTTCATCTATATTAGATTCACTATATTCTTTAATAAAATCAGAAAAGGCATTTTGATCGGTTATTTTTGCCATATATGCATCTGCTTCTGCCTTACCTTTATTTTGATTTATCTGATCTTCATATGCCTTTAGCATATCTTTTACAGCTTTTTTACCTTGCGTTTTTGCTAAATACATAGCAAGGTATTTCTCTTCATCCGATAAATATTGATAACTAGAAGCAATATCAGCATAACCACTTTTAAAGTATTTATAAAATTCTGTAACATCTGGTATTTTTTCACTTTCTTGATACTGATTAACAAATTCCAAGAAATCGCTACTTTGCATCATTTCCAAATATGGTTCTTGTTTTATTTCTTGCTTTGCAGCATATATTAATGCTTTATTTGTAGCTATTTCTGTTTCATAATAATTCAATTCTATTAAATATTGCTTTAAATCAACATTTGTTTTATTTTTTTCTTTTGTCAATAGTTCACTAAACCATTCGGGATTATCTTTTAAATAAGAAAATATCTCATCGTTTCCGAATATCCAATAGCCATCATTTGTATTATTAGGATCATTTTTAAATATTATAGCAGTAAGTTCATCATAATTATCTTCTATAAATTGATCCATACTGGATTGATATTTTTCTTCTAAAGCTGCTTTTGCTTCTATATATTGACTAATCAACGTTTCACTTATATTTTTTTGCTCTTCGCCTGTTTTTTGCTCTTCATCTGTTTTTTGTTCAATATCATCCATTTGGCTGGCATTAAAGTTAGCAAACTGTTCAACATTTAAGGTATCACTTTCTATGTTAAATAACTTGCTATCAATATAATTTCTTATATTATCATCATTGATATTACCTAATGATATATTTTTAGCAAGTACATTTTCTATATTAATAGCTAATGCATAATAACTATCTAACCAGTCTATTATTTGTTTGTATGAATTATTAACATTTGAATATAGATCAGATAATTGTGATTCCATATTGCTTAAAAGAGATGAGTATGGATGATTTTTTAAATAACCATTAAGATAAGTTTGATATGTGCTATTAGAAAAGGTGGAATATTCATTTTTTAACTGATTTAACTTGTCATTCAAGTTATTAAAGTCAACTTTATATATAACGCTCAAAACACTTCAACCCTTTCCTACTTTAAACAAAATTTATAATATTTCTTTCAATTTCTTCCATAGCCATTTTATTATTTTGTATTTCATTTTCTTTTGCATTTATTTTATTTTGTACATCATTATTTATTTTGGTTACTGTTCTACTTTTTTTAACTACTTTATTTATTGGTTCATCAAATGTTCCAACATTTTCCCAATCTTCATATTCTTCGGTAACTTCGTAATACAATTGTTTTTTTAATTCTATTATTTCTTTAGTTAAGTTTTCATTATCTATACTATATTGTTGATAAGATTCTATTTTAGGTATTAATGTATATTTATAATCATTTAGTTTTGATTCTAATTGTTCATAAATTTTTGTGAATTCTTCTAAACCATTTTTTATATTTTTTTTGCAATCATTTATCCAAAGGGATGAAGCCATAATCGAACTTGCTAGTTCTTTACTTGAACTTCTATTTATTTTGTTAAGGCAATCATTAATAGCTGTTTTTAAATATTCAACATTTATACTATTTAAATTCATATTTAATCAATCCTAGACACTTTGTAAAATATATTTGAAAACTTATCTTTAACTACTTTTTCTGTTTCTTGATAATGATTGTATGCATTTTGCATCTTTGAAGTTATATTTAAAATTTGATTATTTATTTCATCTATTTGGTTATGCATTTGATTTATATCTTTTGTATAGTTATCAGATACTATTCCACTCCATGCCGAATCTTTTTGTAATGATGTTCCAAATTGAACATAATTGTTCAAATTTTCATTCATTTCTTTATTTAGACTTTTTAGGTTATCTATACATGAATTGAGTTTTTGATAATCAACATTTAGTGCCATAAGACCTCCTATATATTAATTTTTTTACTAGTATATATTTCATCTAATAAATCATATAAACCTGGAATATTTTTTAAATATATTTGATATTTTAACATTTCAGAATATAGTGTATTTATGTTTTCGTTATAAAGTTTTTGCATATCATTTAGGCAATCATTGGCATCACTATTACCATTCCAAGCTTCTGCTATATCATTAGCTATATCTAAAAAATGTGATATTTGATTTTTGAATTTTTCTACACACTCTAACATATTATTAGATGTATTTTTTATATCATCTTTATCAACATTAACCATACTAAACCTTCTCTCACAAATAGATGGTATAAAACCATCCATTTGTCAAAGACTCTATTTCTAGAGACTTTTATTGGTTAAACACTTGATTAACTTCTTGATCAACATTTCTATAATTAGAAACTGCTGTATTTATACTTTTTACATCGCCTTCAATTATAGAAACTACATCCAACAATCCTGTATATAATTGATTAAGAGATTGTCTAGCTGTCTCTGCAGCATCTCCTCCCCAATCTTCACCATCCATTCCAATTTTTGAAAATAGATTTCTATTCATATCTTCTGTAATATCTTTAATTTCTGTATTTAAACCATTCAATTTAGCAGCACATTCTTCTAGTTTAACATAATCTGTATCAATCATATTTTTCTCCTTTCTTATGCGACATAAGTACTATTTGCATTTTGAGCTTCCTCATAATCCTGTACAGCACTTTTCAATACATTACCTATTAATATTGCAGTTTGAAATAGGTTTTCGATTTCGTTGCATTGTTGTGTTAGTCTTTCAGAATAATTAGTTGCATCTTTTCCTGCCCAAGCTTCTTGGATTTCAGTATTAACATTTTCAACTTTTTTTATTAAGTCAACTAAAGATTCTGATTTAGAAATTATTTGTGTCCCGATATTTGTTGCATTGTCTGATACATGTATACTTTTTGAATCCATTATTCCACCTCCTTATATAATTACAATTTTAGTTCCGTTTTGAATAGAAGAATCTTTAACCATAATACTATCATCAAAAATAATACCAGTTTCTTTATCAATAAATGTAACTTGTCCTTTTTGATCATATATACCATTTGATAATTGAACTAGTGATGATAAAACTGTTTTTTTTATCGTACCTATTTGTTTATTGATCGGAATATATGCGTCGAACTCCATTTCTATACATGGAACTATAAAAGTAATCAAGTATTTATTCATTGTCCCCTCCTATTCTTAAAACTATAATAACACATTTTTCGACAAAGTTGTACTATTTTTACAATATTTTTATACTTTTTTCAAAATTGTTGTACTAATACTAATACATATTTTACTATTTTTTATTAGATAATATTAGTAAGGTGATGTTATGGACTTTAAAAAAGAAGACGAAAACTACATTTATGGTGTCATTGGTAAAAATGTTAAGAAATACAGAAAAAAGAAAAATTTAACACAAGAACAATTAGCTAATCAAATAGATTATTCACTTTCTTTTGTATCTGGCTTAGAAAGTAAAAAGCACCAAACATTTTCACTTGGTGCTTTATGGCGTATATCATTAATATTGGGTATTGATATGTACAAATTGTGTATTGATGATAATAATCAACCTCCTAAGTTTGTAACCTATAAATGTGACAGTTGTAATTATACTACTGATATACCATATAGCTTGCTTAATGATTTAATAAGAGATGATAAATATCCTATTTTTGATTGTTGCAAATGTAATTCTGTAATAAGAAAGTATGATAGTAAAAAATAAACAATTGTAAATTGAAATAAAAAATAAAAATTTTTATAAGTGTTTTTTAGTTAACGGATTATATCTTGTATTTTATAGAATATAATCCTTTTAATTTTGTTTTAATAATATTATTAAATCTATCGCTGTATTAATTAGTTTTCTATCATCTTTTAAGTTATTTTTTGATTTAATATTTTTATATAAACAACATAATATCTTTATAATTTATAAGTTAATTTTTACATATTAAAAATCCCGTTTATATATTTAATAAACGGGATTTATATTATATTAATTATTTAGATTTCTCTTATTAATCTCTTGCCTTCTTTAAATTTGCAATCACGAGGGCAATCAAAATCTTTAAATGTACATCTTGCACCATGTGAATATTGTTCAATATCTTGAGCAAGTACACTGCCTGAATCTTCTAAAGCTTTTTTATAATTAGCTAATGTTTCTTTTACTTGATTCATTGTTTCAAGTTGAGCATCAGTACATAATCTTTCTTTGCACTTTAAAATAAAATTCTTATATTCTCCAGTTTCACAAACATAAACAAGTTCACCTTGAGGATTAACACCCTTTACTTTATCCATATCGTTAAGCCACTCATCAACAAGTGCATTATCATCAGCAATAATTGGTGGTACAAAATACTCTTTATCATTAAGCATTTGCATTTGATAATTTAATGTTCTATGCCTTTGTTGTTGTGCAAGTTGGGCAAATGATGCTTTATAAGTAGTTTGATAAACATCTCCAAAATAATCTTTCTTCTCATCTAAATTATTTCCGAATAATGATAAGCTTCTATGCTTTTCATTCTTCATTAATCCATCAACAAGCACATTAGCACCATCTAACTGTTCTATAAAAGCTTGCATAGCTAGTGATAATTTTTGTTCAAAAGAATTATCCTTATTAGCATCTTCAATATATTTTTGCATATATGAAGCAAGATAATTAATTTGTCTTAATGAAGTTGTATAAATCATTTGAGTTGGAGCGAATGTTGTTACTAAATATCTAGCATTCTCTCTAGCTAATTTTAAAATTCTGTTATCATCATGGACAGAGCCATATCTTGATTTAATTTTAATTTGAAAAATGTTAGTCCATTTTTTATAAAGCTGCTCTTCTTCTGTTGTTATAATTGAATCATCTGTTCTTACAATTGTTGTATATCTTGCTGATTTTTCACTAGTTGTATATTGATGTTCATTATTTAATACCATTGCTAGTATTTTAGGTATATTTTGTAGATTAAAACTTATATTGATATGATCATAAACACTATGATGACCATCTCTCAGTGTTTTTTCAATCCTACCAGTTGTTTGTTTTAAAGGTTCATTTTCAAGATGTTGAAATCCTTCTCTGTCGTAACATACACCTGCAATTTTACCTGATAAAATTAGTGCGTTATCTTTATCAAAGGTTCCATCACTTTTTAAGAATGTATTTGGTAAAATACCAATTTTAAGATTTTTAAATTCCATGTTTACCTCCTAATGATATTTTCCTTTTTACCCTTTCATACATATTATTTTGTCATATATTTTATTAAATGTAAATGGAAAATACTATTTTTAATACCAATTTATTGAATTAATGAATCTCCATCCATTTCAACTGGGATTGGGATATTTAGTAAATCCAACATAGTTGGCGCAATATCAGCAAGCTTGCCTTCTTCTTTTAATGAGATATTTTCTCTTGTAACTATAAATGGAACCTTATTTGTAGTGTGTGTTGTACAAGGTGTACCATCTTCATTAATCATGACATCACAATTTCCATGATCTGCTGTAATAATTAGTGTACCATTTTTTTCTTCTACTTTTTGATATAATCTTCCAATACATTTGTCTAAAAATTCAACTGCTTTTACTGCTGCTTCATAATTACCAGTATGTCCAACCATATCACCATTGGCATAATTTAAGATAACTAAATCTAGATAATCTTTATCTAATTCATTAAGCAATTTATCTGTTACCTCTTCTGCAGACATTTCAGGTTTTAAATCATATGTTGCTACTTTTGGTGAATTTACTAATATTCTTTTAGAATTTTTTAAATCAAGTTCTACTCCACCGTCAAAGAAGTATGTAACATGTGCATATTTTTCAGTTTCAGCTATACGTAATTGATTAAGTCCTAAGTCATCAACGTATTTACCAAAAGTGTTGTTTAATTTTTGAATATCAAAAGCTGTTATTCCTCTTACTGAGTCATTAATAGGCATCATTGATACTAGTTTAACATTATTAAGCTTTATAGTATCCATATCAACTGCATCAGGATTAGTAATAGCAGTAAACATTTCTCTTAATCTATCAGGTCTATAATTAAATACAATTATTCCATCATTATCAGATAATTTGCCATCTGCTAAGACTGATGGTTTTATAAATTCATCTGTAATATTTTTGCTATATTGATCATCAAATAGTTCCTCTGGTGTATTATATTTTTCACCAATACCACTAACAATCGCATCGTATGCTAGCTTTAATCTATCATAGTTGTTATCTCTATCCATTGCATAGTATCTTCCTGAAATGGTTGTAATTGTCCCTAAATTATTTTCCTTTATCTTATCCTCTAACTGATTAACAAATTTTTTACCGCTATGGATATCAGTATCACGACCATCAGTAAATAAATGAAAATATATTTTATCTAGTCCTTCTTTTTTACATGTATCTACTAATGCCAGTAAATGGTTAATATGTGAATGAATTCCACCATCACTTATTAGTCCCATGATATGAAGTTTTGAATTATTATTTTGCGTATGTTGAATAACTTTTAAAATATTATCATTTTTATAGAATTCTTTTGTTTCTATAGCATGATTAATTAATTCTAATGGTTGATATACAATTCTTCCTGCTCCAATATTGATGTGACCTACTTCTGAATTTCCCATTTGATTTTTTGGAAGTCCAACTAATTGTCCTGATGCTTCTAAAATAGTATGTGGATACTTTTGTAATAACAAATCAAAATTGGGTTTATTAGCATTTTTAAAAGCATTGCCTTTTGTCTCTTCTCTTAAACCACACCCATCTAATATACATAAAACAAGTGGTTGTTTCATTTTATCCCTCTTTTCTAAAAATATTTTACCACATTTTTAACATTATTAGTAAATTATAGAATAAAAATATTTAAATTATTGGTGTAGAATTTAACTATTCAATAGCCACATATAAATGCATAATTTATTATCTTCTATTACTTTAAATAGTGATAAAATTTAATACACTAGGATTTAAAAATTGGGTATCAAAGTCATTAATAATTATTAAATTAATTATATTTGATATGTTATAATAACTACAACAGGTGATAAAAATGGATTCTATAATAAAGAAGATAGACTTCTTTAGTAATGATGCTATCTTTGAAGCAATAAATGACAGTAATTCTGGAGCAATTTTAAAAAAGGTAACAGACAATCAAAAAACATATTTTTTAAAAATTGTTCCAAAAGATAGTATAGATATAGATAAAATTTTAAAGACAATAGAAATTTATAAAAATAATAATATTAACACAGTTCAACTATTATCATATGGGACTACCAAAGATAAAGTATATTTAATTTATAATTTTATTAATGGTAATGCACTTAATACAATTTATGATGAATATGATATGGCTAGTTATTATGATATTGGTCTTCAAATTGGAAATAGTTATAGAATAATAAATTTTAACTGTAAACCAGATAACATTTTTAGGCAAGATTATAATATTGATGACTTGATAAATTCAATAACATCTAAATTCATTGATTTATATAATGGAAAACTAGCATATTTAAAAGATATTATTGCGGAAGATAAAATAAAACTGTTAACAAATAAAATAAAAGAACTATTACCATGCTTTTATAATGAGGATAAAGTATATATTCATGCTGATATGCATCCTAAAAATATAATGATAGATAAGAATAATCAACTATATATTATTGATATTGAATCTTTTCATACTGATTACTTTGTTATGAATTTTAGATGGTCTATTATGGCTTCTTTTAAAAATGATAAAAATAAAGCTTTCTTCAAAGGATTTATAGATGGCTACTATAATCATACAATAAGTGATGATTTCGATAAACAATTAGTTATTATTTTAATAATTAATTTTATGGAACATATTATTAACTTTAGTGATGGTAAAAGCTTAGAATATATTAGGAATTATGCTACTAAAGTAAATGAGATATTTAACACTATTAATATTTATAGCAAAAATAATAAAATTACATTTTGATTTTCTAATATTACTGATATAAATAATAACTTATTAAGCATTATCTATCTGTTCAATAAGACAATCATAATTAAAATTATCATTTATAAAAACTATTTCCTTGCCGATATTTATTGAAGTATATTTATCTGTTTCATAATCGTATTTTAGTTCTTCATAATCTAGTTCGTTGGTAGATTTATATTTATCTTTTTCTTTTAAATTGTAACTAGTTAAGGCATGACTTGGGTGCCTTTTTTTAGTATTATTTCTATTATCTAATCTTTGAAAAATTGTATCATAATCTTTTCCCTTAACTTTAATAGTTATGGCTTTATAATTATACTTACCTACTAGTTTTTTTAGTTTATTTTCCCAACTATTATTAAATGGATACTCTATTATAATGTTTTCATCATTTCTTCTCATACACTCATTTAATAATTCTATAAAGGTATTATATATAATTGGTTTTAAATTTTGCTTTTGTTCAGAATTATTAAAACCTACTAAGTCATAAATATTTTCCTTTAAAACATCCATTGATATAAGCGTTGAATTTTTATAATGATTGTATATATAATTTGATATTGTGGATTTTCCACTTCCACTTATACCTGTTACAATAATTAATCTGTTCATTAAACCACTCCTACAAGGATTATATCATGAAAATATACATTTTTTCATATATAACGATTAATAGTTACAGCTTATTAAAAATTTAATTAATTGTTTTTATAGTGTTTAATAAAAATTCGATTATATTTTCTTATCTTTTATGTTTACTAAATTGACAAAATAAAACTACTTTCATAATTAGAAAGTAGTTTATATATTATCTCGAAAAATTCCGAGTTTAGTAGCAATTGGTGGGCGTGGTGGGACTTGAACCCACACAGTATCGCTACTATTGGTGTTTGAGACCAACGCGTCTACCATTCCGCCACACGCCCAACTTTAGTTATAATAACTAAAACTATATAACTGTTGTTATTATAACATAACTTTTTTAAATTAGTCTATCATTTTATAACAAAATGTAATTTTTAACATAATTTTATTAAATATGTTCTATTAAATTACAAAAAACGTAAATTTTTATTTGAATGTCCGTTTTAATAAAAATTTACGTAATAAATATTATTAAAGGATTTCGTCACTTTCAACTTTAATTGATACTTCAGACTTTTTAAGTATAAATATTTGATTATTTACTTAATTAAACTGATAAATATGAAAATTAAACTATATACTTATTGATTAATAATACTGATGGAAAGTAAAATAATGTAACTCGATAGTAAAAAGGAAAGTACATCAACAAATCAATTATCTTAATATCATTTATTTTAACTTCAAATGTAGCATTTTTAACTTTATCAACTACATTTCCAATTTTAGATATATATTCATTTGCCATAATTCAATTCCTTTCTACTAAAAACTTGTATATATTTTCTTTCAAATAATATTGTACACACTTTCTAGAATTTAAGCAAGAAACTACAAAATAGTGAAATAATTTAAAACATTCCTACAATTTTTCCCACATTTGGGATAGTTCTAACCATAATAAAAGAGTTGCCAACACCTTGACAACTCTTGTAAATATTAACCAAAATAAGACTGCAATATTTTTTTCTCATCAAATACATTATTATTACTTATTAAATAATGAGTGTAATTTCTTCTCATATTTTTTACACTATTTATTTCTTTTAGACGTTTGAAATTGTAGTCATTAATGTATCGTTCCATTAAAAATTTATGAAAATAATACTTAGCATTTTCTATTTCTTTTAATAATTGAATTCCTAATAATAAAAATATTAATAGCATAACAAGGTTGGTTTTAAAAAATAGAAAATAGAAAAAAAGAATAATATACGTAATATAACTAAAATAAAGAGCATACTTTAAACTACCATAATATGATAGTAGTAAACATAATAAAATATGTAATAACCTACCACCATCTAATGGATATATTGGTAATAAATTAAATGCTAAAATGAAGAAATTATATGTATAAAAATAACTAGGAACATTTATGTTAAAATAATAAACCAATAATAGAAATAGTACCTGTACGATTGGTCCTGCTACTGTAACTATTAATTCTTTTACTAAAGAAATATTAATATCATACTCTAATTTACTGCATCCTCCATAAGGGTATATTTCAATTTCTTTTAAATTAAAATGAAATAATAAGCCGGTTATAGAGTGACCTAGTTCATGAATAATGATTATGATAGTAAAATAGAATAAATTACGAAAGTGACCTGTTAATAAACTTATTAAAATAAATATATAAAATAGTGGATGAAAATTAATTTTAAAGATATTCTTTATAATCTAAAAATTCTCCTTCTTTTTGATAATATAAATATATCTCATTACTAATAGCTTCACCCAATAGACTACCTTTTTCTACGTAATCATAAATTTTAATATTACTATTTTCTACTCCAACATACCAAACATCTATTCCATTTACTTGCTGAATAATGATTACATTACCATAATTATCTTTATTTCCAATAAATACTACAATCCCACTTTCAATAATAGGTACTAGATAATTACTAGTTACTGTTAATTTTACCCCTTCCTTATAATCTTCTTTTTTAGAATAAGTTAATTGTTCATTAAAAACAGTAGCAGTAGTAAAATCTAATTTAGGAAAGATACTACCAAAATACTTTTCATATGTTTTATTGATCTTGGCAAAAGAAATATTGGTTTGATAAACATTTTTTTTAATCCAATCTTTAAAAGTAGTATTAGTCTTCATTATACATAAAATGGTTAATAATAAAATTCCAGATAATAAGATATGACTTAAAGTAGTGTAAATAAAATTACTCTTTGGTTTTATATCTTGCTTATTACGTTTTAGATATTTCTGTACTGATTTATATTCTTCCATATCTTTCACCTAATAATTTATATTAACCTTTTTTCTTTTTTATACCTAAAAGTAAGTAAATAATAATTGCATATATCAAATTAATAAGTAATGCTGAAGATATTTGAGTTAATAAAAAATGATTAGAATAACTATGCCCCATTAGTAAAGATAAAAGATATTTTAAAAATATAAATAATAATAAGGAAAACATATAAATAATTATATGAGTTAGATGGCAATTATTAATTGTATGTAATATTAGGGTTATTACATAATATAGAATAATAAATATGAATGTGTATAATAAAAAGATATTTCCAAAAAACAAATCATAAATAATGCTGCTTGCTAATAAATAATAGTATGTTTTTTTATCTTTATAATTAATAATCAAATATACAATTAGAAAAGTAACAAAAAACATAGGAGTTATACGTATATTAATGAATATGGGTAAATAGTAGTTTAATAATAACTCTAATAAGTATGAAAAAATACTAAATATTATCATTATTAACTCCTATCTATAACTGAGACAAATCTAATGTTATCGTATGATGATGTTTTTACTTTTAGTATTTTGTTAAGACCTAATGAATCTTCTGTTACTTCAACTACTTCTCCTACATATATTCCAGCTGGATAAATGCCACCTAAGCCATCAGTATAAACAATAGCGCCAATATCTATATCACTTGTTTTTAAAACGTTATTTACTTTAAGTACATTTTCTTTTTCTAAATAGGCATCAATTATCCCATGTGCTTCAGTATTAGGTGTTTTGATAGTAACTGATACTTTCATATCATTATTATTGGTAGTTAATAATTTAACTGTACTATTTGAATAAGTGGTTTTAGTTACTCTACCAATTAAACTATCATTGGACACTACGGCCATATCACTTTTTATACCGTCTTTTTCACCTTTATCAATAGTTATTTCTTGGTACCAATTTGTATCTCTTTTTATTACACTAGCTTGAATAAATTTATAGCTAGATTCATTAAGATTTAGCATCTGTTTTAATTCGTTTAATTCTAGCTCTAATTCTTTATTGATACCGTCATTAACATTATCAAGTTCAAAATTAGTTGGTATTAATTTTTTTTCAATATAGCCACCTATTTCATGAGATATTTTTTCTATTTTTGAATAATTTTTATTTGAATAAAAAATGCAAATTAAAATAAAAACAAAAGTAACACTAATAAGCAATATATACTTCTTTATTTTCACTTTATTCATAATAAGCCTCTTACATATTTATTATTTTTCCATCCTCATAAAAACTATAATAATTATCCCCACCAATAATAATATGATCGACAATAGGAATGCCATTAATATTACCTAGTTCAACTAATGAGCGTGTAAGTCTTATATCTTCCTTACTAGGTGTAACATCACCACTTGGATGATTATGAACGCAAATGATTCCTGATGCACTATACAAATAAGCATTTTTAAATACTTCCCTAGGATGAACTATACTTTTATTTACTGTTCCCATAAATAATAATTTCCTTTCTATTAGTTCCTGCTTTGAATTAAGGTATAGACAATAAAAATACTCTTGGTTTTTTCCAAGTAAATCATACTTCATGTAATTACATATCTTATCAGAAGAATTTAGTACTAAGCGCTTAGAAAAATTATTGTTAATATATATCCTCTTTCCTAGTTCAACTACACTTAATATAGTTATAGCCTGTACTTCACCAATTCCTTTTATCTTTTTTAATTGTTCTACTGTTACATCTTTTAATTTTTCTATACCAAATTCTTTTATAATATCCTGTGCTATATCTTTTACTGAATTTTTGTAATTACCACTTTTTAAAATAATAGCTAATAATTCTTCGTTTGATAAACTCTCTTTACCATAGTTTAATAATCGTTCCCTTGGCCTTTCTAATAATGCTAAATCTTTTATTTTCATACTACCACCTATAAGTATTATTTATAATAATTTATAAATTACTTAAGGATTTAAAATAATTTCATCATATGTAGCTAACACGGTTTTTAAAACAGAATTAATTTCAGTTAAATTTTTACTTGCTTCTAACAAAATATCGTATTGATTTAATTGACTGATAAAATCATTGTTATCTAAATAGCCTGATTTGATATAAATATCTACTCCTTTTTCCTTATACATTGATTGAATATTTTTAGCTACATCACTATTTGCAGTCATTCCAATGTATGAATAGTATTTTTCTCCCTCCTTAATGGTTATTTTTTCACTTATACCGTTAATTGCTTTTTCACTTGCTTCTTTGTTTGTATAAGCACCACATTGTAAGTAGTAGATATTGGTATCATCGTTAAATGCGAGATTTAGTGCGCCATACTGATTGAAAATAAAAGATGCACAAAGGTATCCCAGTAATACTGCACAAATAACTGGTATTATAATATTCATTTTCATGTCATCACCATTATTAGTATAAATTAACAAATATTAAAAAAATGTCGAAAAAAAGAAAACATTTCTGTTTTCCTTAATCTTTTTATATTATATTTTTAGTACTGTTTACCCCAGTATACTAAGTGTTTAGCATCGTTTCCACAAACCAAACATTTACCATTATTATCATCGCCATCAAATGGAATGCATCTTGAAGTAATACCAGTTTCTTCTTTTATTTTATCTTCGCAAGAACGATTTCCACACCAGTAAGCTTTAATAAAGCCATTTTCTTTTTCAGATAATTTTTTCATCTCATCTAATGTTGATACTGAATGAGTCATAGAGTCACGTCTTATTTTAGCTCTTAAATACATACTATTTTGAATTTCTAATAGTAATTTAATGATTTCTTCTACTATATTATCTAAAGATACTTCCATTTTTTCTAAAGTATCACGTCTTACTAAAACACATTTATTTTCAGCTAGATCTCTTGGGCCTATTTCAATACGAACAGGAACACCTCTCATTTCAGCTTCTGCAAATCTAAAACCAGGAGATTTTTCTGATAAATCAATACTACAAGTAATACCTTCTAATTTTAGTGATTTAGCAATATCATAACTCTTATCAATTACTTCAGTATTATTTTTACCAATTGGAATGATTGTTACTTTAGTAGGTGCGATATTAGGAGGTAATACTAATCCATGATCATCACTATGAGTCATAATCATTGCTCCAATAATACGAGTAGTCATTCCCCATGAAGTTTGATACATATATTTTTCTTTATTATCGCGATCCATAAATGTCATATTAAAAGCTCGAGCAAAATTATCGCCAAAATAATGACTAGTTCCTGATTGTAAAGCTATACCATTATACATCAAAGCTTCAATTGTATAAGTATTTTCAGCTCCAGCAAATTTTTCTTTTTCGGTTTTTTCACCTTTTACAACAGGGATTGCTAAAATATCTTCACAAAAATCAGCATAGATATTTAACATTTTTAAAGTTTCTTCTTTTGCTTCTTCACTAGTAGCATGAACAGTATGACCTTCTTGCCATAAAAATTCACGGCTTCTTAAAAAAGGACGGGTTGTTTTTTCCCAACGTACTACACTACACCACTGATTATAAAGTTTTGGTAAATCACGATAGCTTTTTATCGTATTAGCATAATGATCACAGAATAATGTTTCACTAGTAGGTCTTACACATAATCTTTCAGCTAACTCTTCACTACCACCATGTGTTACCCAAGCAACTTCTGGTGCAAATCCTTCTACATGGTCCTTTTCTTTTTGTAATAGTGATTCTGGAATAAACATTGGCATATATACATTTTGATGGCCGGTTTCTTTAAATTTTTTATCTAATTCCTTTTGAATATTTTCCCATATAGCATAACCATAAGGTCTAATAATCATACATCCTTTTACACTTGAGTAGTCAATTAATTCTGCTTTTTTACAAATGTCAGTATACCATTTAGCAAAATCAACATCACGACTAGTTATTTCTTTTAACTCTTTTTCTTCCATAATTTCACTTCCTAGTAAGATTATACAGTAATTTCTTAAAAATTAAAACAAAAATAGGAAATTAAATTGGTATTTTATAGTAGTTTTTAAAAATAGTAAACTACCTCTAATATTATTACTGTTTTTACTTATATCTGTATTAAGATAATGACTCGCTAAGTTATAACTACATATATTATGGTGGAGAAGTGATTATATGGAAATAATAGATAGTCAAAGTGTAAAGGTATTTACTAGCCAAGATTTAAAGGAAGCATTAGAAAATGATAATGGTTATTTAAATATATATTTAGCTAATGATATTACTTTAGAAAGTGGAATTACATTAAATTCAAATAAGGAAAAAATTATAATTGATGGTACTAAAGATAATAAGTATACTTTAACTGGTATGAATAGTGTAGAGGTGGCTGATACTATCGTAGCAACTTCATCCAATAAAGAAATTGTAGTAAGAAATATGAATATTAGTTATACAAATACTTATGGTGTAGTTTATGTACCATTAGATACTAATTATGCTGGTATTTTAACTACTTATGATAGTACTAATTTTAAAGGTACACGACTAGCTTATAATCCTTATGGAAAAGTTAAAATAGTAGATAGTTATATCGTAATTGAAGAAACCAATGGCGTAGCATCTCTTGAAGTATGTATGGGTAATTACGTAATTATTGGTGGTAAGACTACGGTAACTAGTAGTAGCACTAATGGTTCATTATTCTATTTTAGAAATAATTTAAGTCCTTCTATTGTTTTCTTGTGTCAAAGTGATGTTAGTCTTTCAACAGATACCAAAGAGTTTATGACTGGTACTAATAGATTAAATTTTACTATTTTACATGATACAAAAGTAAATATTGTAACGGCAAATGGTTTTATTTCTAATCCCGTATATGGTACTAATAATGTTTTAATAGATGAAAGGGCTACTCTTGTTTTAATTCAAAAATCTCATCAAAGAGTTCCTATGTGGTCAGTTTTTGGTAACTTTGTGATGAAAAAGGGTTCTAATTTAGAAATTATTAATTCTTATGAAAATACACCAGCTGATAATTATAATCTCCACTTTAAAGGTAGTAGTTGCAAACTTATTTTAGATAATCCTAATTCCGTAATTTTGTATAGTAAAAATGCCAATATTTTTTATGCAAATAATCAAGTAGAATATCAAATTAAATGTAAGAAAATTAACTTATGGAGTAGTTCAAAAACTTTAACTAGCGCAGGTGATATTAATGATTTACCTCTATATTCTTGGTACAAAGATGATGATCTAATTGAAATTAATGGTACATTTGATTCTACTACTACATCAATTACTAGTCATAATTTAACAGAAGAAGAACTAACAAACTTACCAGAATTAAGTAATTTTCTTTTCCAATCTAAGAAGCAATTATCAATTGGTGATGCAGTAATAAATGTTCATCCTATTAATGCTAGTAAAAATAAGATAAGTGGTCATACGACAAGCATGGCTGATGTTTTAATAAAATATAATGATGTTTTTCAAATTGTTGCAGCTGATAGTGATGGACTTTTTGAATATAGTATTACTGATATAATAACAGATGGTACTGAAATTGAAATTATTTCTAATGTTTCTAGTAGTTTTATTTATGGTACTCGTAAAATAACTTCACCGTTTGAGGGTGAGTTATCAATAATTAATGCTACCAAAGTGTTTACATTTTCTTTAGTTCCTCTAGCTACTAGTCCTACTATTTTTCCAAAAACTAATGATTTAACTATTAATGTTGTTGATAGTAGAACAACTAGTTCTAATTGGAAAATCTATGCTTATATTAAGACGCCACCAACTAGTCAGGCTGGTTATGTTTTAAACGATGCACTGATATTTAAGAATTTTGAAGATGAAAATATTGTTTTAGATGAAAATCCAAAAGTAGTATTTAATGGTGTTGATAGTGGTGGAGTTGTTGAAAATAATATTATCAATTGGTCTAAAGAAAAAGGGCCTCTTTTAGATTTAACCAATGAATTTTTAGAAGCCAATGAAGAATATTTTGTTGAAATTTATTTTATACTTGAAGAATAAGTATATGTTTAAAAAATTAAAAAACCAATTTTAAGGAACAAAACTTAAGATTGGTTTTTTTATATATTTTTAATTTATCAGAGTATATAAAATTATGGTGCTAAGACAATACGGAATGAAAATGAGGCATGCATGCCACCTGTATGGTGGACGAATGCAAAAGAACCAGCTTCAGTGCCATGGTTCCAATCGCAACCACGTGCGAACCAAGAGTTAGAAGAAAAAGCAAAGTAAGCATAATTTTTGTACCAACTAGATTTATATTTAGGACCACCATCTGGATCTAATTCACTACCAAATGGTCCCATCTCTCCTGTTGCATCTCCTAATATTTTATTATTATAATTTGTATTTACAGTTGATGTATATTTGTCCCAGTATTTTGAATAAGTGCTATCGCTAAAGAAATTAGGATATAAACTGGTTATACCACTTGCTCATCCTACTGTTTGATCTCCAGTAGCGTAACCCATTACATACTCCCATGCGCCACCACTCATATCATATATTCCACTATAATTACCAGTTGTTGATGAAACATTAGAATTATTATTAAAATAATTAACGGTATATGTTCCATCAACACCTAAACTAGTTGACTCTACTCTATTACCTTCTATACTTATTCCGCTATTATATCCTAAGGTTGGTTCTATAGTGGCGGAATATCCAGTTATATAACTTGAGTTATTATTTATTCTTACACTTGATTGGCTACCATAAGCTGAATGCTGTAAATAAGCTACTGCTCCCCATTCGGTATTTTTCATCATATGACTATCTAAATTTCTTTTGTAATCATAACTATTTTTAAATGCGTTTCCAGCAGTTATATTTCGCCAACTATATACATTGGGTTTTATTATAATTTTACTTGTATCTACACTATTTACTTGTGAAGCTTCAGTTGTAGTCGCACCATCATATCCTGTTTCAAACTTTCCTACCCATAAACCATTCGTATCAAAAGCTAAGAATGCTGGATGAGTTAGATATGTTCCTACTTTAGTTCCAGTAGATGGTGTTGTTTCTTTATTTTCAAATATAATATCTATTGTTTGAGTAGAATCTTCAATACCTGTTAATCCTGTATAAGTTCCTTCATTAAATATTTTATATCTATATCTTGGTATCCATACAAAGTATGATTCAATATTATCTTCTGGTATTATTTCACCATCTTGATAAGTAATACTTTCATCTTTTAAGATAACACTATTAGCCCACTTTTTATCTGAATAACTATACCAAGCTGTTGTAGTATCTGCTTTAGTTACTACTCCTGTATCTGATATTACTACTGGTACTAGATTATCAGATATAACTGGATCTGCTCCATTTAAAATAGCTTCTTTATAAGTTTTATCTTGCTCTACTACTTTTCCATTTGCATATACATTTACGGTTATTATAAATGTCTTATTATTCATATCCCCTTGGGAAAAGTCTGTATCATTATCTATCCACATTCTTAATCTAAAGTTCTTTTCATAATTTGTTGTATTAGCTGATACTTCTCCTTCATAAATGGTCTTTTCTACTACGCCATCTGGTACTTTAGTATTAGTTTGTGTTAGATTTGAATATTTATCTAGTAGAATCTCTTCTTCTGTTCCATCTATTTCGGTTAAATATAATTTTACCTTATCTTCATCTAAGGTAGAATCACTCTTTTTTCTTGCTGTTACTTCATATGAAATACTAGAGTTCATTTCTATTGTTGAAGTTATTTTAAAATCAAATACCTTTCCCTCGCCTGTTTGAAGTTTTCCTTCTTCATCACTTATTGGAAATGCATCAGTTAAACTTATACCTTTTCCTATGCCACTTACTTCAGTATACAAGAAGTTTATCTTACCTGTTTTTACGATATTATCAGTTACACCTGTTTTAGAATAAGTAAATAGTGAATAGCTTACTCCTACTGTAATTAGTATTAAGCTTAATACTGCTACTAGTGTTAAAAATATTTGTTTCTTTTTATTACTTTTCATAAGATAACCTCCATACTACTTAGTCTTATCTTTTTATATTTTTTTATAAGCCTACATTTACTGTCGTTGATATTATATTATTCTATTAGCATTTTAGCATTCAAATAAATGCCAGTCAATAAAATAACATTATACCGGTTAACTATTACACTCTTAAATATTAAAACACTATTTTTTTAAATATAATTATTACTTTAATCTTAAATTGTTTATGTTTTCTTGAAAGTCATTACTATTCGTTATATAAGATCCTGATACAACCATATCAACATATTTATTTACTTTATTAATTGTAGTGTTGTTAATTCCTCCATCAACATTTACTATTACCTTTAATTTATTATCTGTAATATACTTTCTAATTTTTTTAAGTTTATCTTCCGTAGTTGGAATAAATTGTTGACCACCATATCCAGGAGTAACACTCATAACTAATATTAAGTCAATCATTTCTATATATGGCTTTATTTTATCAAAGTCTGTATCAGGATTAATAGCTAGCCCACATTTTATACCATAACTATGAATCATATTTATGTACTTCTCAATATTTTCTAATACTTCTATATGAAATGTAATATACTCACAATTAAGCATTGAAAATTTCTTTATATACTTTTCTAATTTATCGGTCATCAAATGAATATCTAACCTTTTTGATGATATCTTACTTATCTTTTTCAATTTGTGAAAAGGTATTTTTTTTCCTTTTACGAAATTATTATCAATAAAATCAACATGTATATAATCAACATCAGTCATGTTTAATTTTTTTATTGCTGGGATTATTTTTTCACATGATAAGAAAGACGCTGATACTTTCATTTTTACTACCCCCTATTATCTGATATTATTTTTTTATAGTTTTCGTATCTAGTTGGCAATATAGAGCCATTATTTACTGCTTCTATAACTTTACATTCTTTTTCTTTTAAGTGCATGCAATCATGATAAGGACAATGATAATTAGAAAATTCTATAAATCCATCTTTTATATCTGATTTAGTTAAGTCTTCAAAACTAATAGAAGAAAAACCTGGTGTATCTAGTACTTTACCTTTAAATAATTCTATTAATTCTACATGTCTTGTGGTATGTTTTCCTCTACCTAGTGCTTTAGATATTTCTCCTGTTTCAAGATTTAACTTTTTATCTAATTTATTTATAAGTGAACTTTTTCCAGCACCTGTTTGTCCTGTAAACACTGTTGTCTTATTTTTAAATAGTCTTTTTATTCTAAATAAATTATTATTGTATAAAACAGTATAACCTATTTTTTGATAATACTTTTTTATTTTTTTAATACTTTTTAATTCTTCTTTAGTTAATAAATCTTTTTTTGACAAGCAAATTATTGGCTTTATGTGATTAAACTCTAAAATTACTAATAATTTATCCAATAAATTAGAGGAAAAATCAGGACTTTTGCAACTCGTTACAATTAGAGCTTGATCGATATTACTAACTAGCGGTCTAATTAAAAAGTTTTTTCTAGGTAATATTTCTAAAATATAATTATTTTTATCATCAAATACAACATAATCTCCAACTACTGGCGTAATATTATCATTTCTAAATTTTCCTCTAGAGTGACATTCATAAATATTACCATTACAGTTTACAGAATATAAGTTACTAATTATTTTAACGATTTGTCCTTTCATATTTCCTCCAAGAATTATTGATCTTGATTATTATTTTCATCATTATCTGTAGTACTATCAGATGGTTCAACTGGCTTTATGTCGTTATTTACTTCTGGAACTTTTGCTACAACAATTTTTAAAGTAGAGCCACTAATAATTGGTGTCTTAGGTGAACGTGATTGACTAATTAATGTTCCTTCTTTATACTGTAATGTCTCTTCATAATCAATTTTTAAAGTTATATTGTATTTAGTACAAAATGCTTCTACATCCTCTATTGTCCATTCTTCTTCTACCATATTAGGATATCCATCCATTATATTAGGTATATATAGTGTTATTTCATCGCCTTTTCCAAGCTGGGTACCAGCTGGAACACTTTGACCTATTATCTCTTGTTCACTATAATCTTTAGTACTATCAACATCTTTTTTCTCAACTGTTACTTCCAAGCCATGAACTTCTTTTAAAAGTGTTCTAATTTCAATATAATTATCACCGGTATAATCTTCAACTGTATATGTTTCAGCGCCAAGAGATTCATATAATGTTATAGTACTACCTTTTTTAATAGTTCTTCCAGCTTGAGGATCGGTTTTAATTACTTTTCCTTTTTCAATTTCATTATTTTCTTCTTTTTTAGTTTCTAGTGCTACTTCAAAGCCACTATTTTTTAATTCTAATTCAGCATCAATTACACTCATATTTGTAACATTAGGTATTTTTATATCCGGTATCCTAGTAAAGTATGGAACAATAAAAAATACTGAAACTAATGCAATTACGATAATGGTAAAAATTGATGCTAAAACCCAGATTACAACATTAGTTTTTTTAACTATTTTATCTTCTTGTTCATTATTTTCATTAGCTTCTGTTGATGTTACATTATTATTTAATTTTTCATCCGTTTTTTGTTTAACTACTGAAATTGTTTTAGTATTTTCATCAACTTCATGCTCTGGATATTTAAAAACTAATTTTGGTTCATTCATTCTATCGTCATTTAATACTGTTAGTAAATCAGCATGCATTTCTTTACTATCGCTATAACGATTTTTAGGATTTTTAGCTGTTGCCTTTAATATTACATTTTCAACACTTTGAGGAATAGCTGGATTCTTTTTACGAACACTAGGAATCTCATCTCTCATTTGCTTAAGAGCAATTTCAACAGCATTATCACCCTTAAATGGTAATGTCCCTGTTAATATTTCGTAGAATAAAATACCCATAGAATAAATATCACTACGAATAGTAGAGCCTTTACCACTAGCCTGTTCTGGTGGAAGATAGTGAACACTACCCATTACAGAGTTTGTTTGTGTAAGTTGAGTAGAATTAAGTGCCATCGCAATACCAAAATCAGTAATTTTAATGGTTCCATCTTCTTTAATCATGATATTTTGAGGCTTTAAATCTCTATGAATAATATAACTATCATGAGCTTGACTAATACCATCCGTAATTTGAAGCATAATATCAATTGCTTCACTTAAAGTTAGGGCACCACGTTTTTTTATTAATTGCTTTAGTGTTTTACCTTCAATATACTCCATAACAATATAATAAATTCCGTTATCTTCTCCTACATCATACATCTCAACGATATTAGGATGTGACAAACTTGATGCTGATAATGCTTCTCTTTGAAAACGTCTTACAAACTTTTCATCGTTTGATAAATCTCCTCTTAGTACCTTTACAGCTACTCTTCTATCTAATATAGTATCATAGGCTAAATAAACATTAGCCATACCACCTTCACCAATACTTTTAATGACTTCATATCTGTCATTAATTTTTTGCCCCTTTTCTATCATTATTCTTCACCCTTTTCTTCTACTTCTTTTTTATATCTTTCTAAATATGCAATACTAATATTATCTGTTCCACCACGATTAATAGCTTTTTTCATTAATCTGATTACTTTATCTTCTATTTCATAATCACTAAGCATTACTTTTTCAATAGTATCAACATCTAACATATTAGTAAGTCCATCACTACATAAAAATATATCTGTTACTTCTGTATCACAATCAAAAATATCTACTTCTATTGGATCATTTGCTCCTAATGCTTTCATTAAAACATTTCTTTTAGGATGATCTTTTGCTTCTTCTTCGGTTAATTCACCAGCTGTAACTAATAAATTAACTAGTGTATGATCATATGTTATTTTATGCAGATGGTTATTTTTCATAGCAAAACCACTAGAATCGCCAATATTTCCAAATAAAACATAGTCTTTAGTACTAATAGCAAGAACTAAAGTAGTACCCATGCCTTTACTTTCAGTATGCTCTTTGGCATGGCTAAATATTAAAGAATTTATTTCTTTTACAGCATCACGTATCCATTCAACTGCTTCATCTTTACTTAACTTTAGAAAGGTATCTTGAAAGTGCTTTCCTAAATAACTAATAGCAATACTACTAGCTACTTCACCACAACGGTGTCCACCCATTCCATCAGCTACTGCAAGTAAATATTCATCATCTATATTTCTAACGATTATAACACTATCTTCATTGTGACTTCTAACTTTCCCAGCATCTGTTAAATAAAATGACTTCATTATTAGTCCTCCTTTTTGCTCCTAAGTTGTCCACAGGCAGCACTAATTTTACTTCCATATTCTCTTCTTATAGTTACATTTATCTTATTCTTTTTAAGTATATCATAAAAATTAGAAATATTTTCACTTTTTGTACGTTTATAAGAAATATTATTGGTCTCATTATATGGTATTAGATTTATATAACAATTCATGCCTTTTACTAAATTAGCTAATTCTACTGCACACTTACTGGTATCATTTACTTGGTCTAATAATATATATTCAAATGTAACTCTACGATTAGTTTTTTTAATGTACTCTTTTAAAGTATCCATTAAGACAGAAATGGGGTAAGCTTTATTAATAGGCATAATGGTATTTCTAATTTCATCATTAGGAGCATGTAAACTAATAGCTAAATTTACTTGATATGGTAAATTCATAAATTCTTTTATTTTAGGGACAACACCACATGTAGAAACTGTAATATGACGGCTTCCAAGCTCTATTCCTTTAGGATTATTAATAATTTCAATAAATTTTACTAAGTTATCATAATTATCAAATGGTTCACCAATACCCATTACTACAACATGACTAATTCTTGTTTTGCATTCTTCTTCAACCAATAAAATTTGTTCTATCATTTCATGTGTTTCTAGATTACGAACTTTTTTAAGTCTACCACTTTCACAAAATTTGCATCCCATATTGCATCCTACCTGGGTTGAAATACATAAACTATTACCATACAAATGGTTCATAAGTACTGCTTCTACTTTTTCATTATCTTTTAAAGAAAATAAATATTTATTAACATCTGTATCTCTTTCTACTTTGGAAATAGAAATTGTTTTAAGCTCAAAATCTTTTTTTAACATTTCAATAATTTCTTTTTTTATATTAGTCATCTCGTCAAAAGATGTTATTCTTTTACGGTATAGCCAATCAAACACTTGACTTCCTTTGAATTTTTTTAAATTTTTGCTTACAAAATATTCTTCTAAATCTTCTAAACTGAGATTATATATGTTATTCATAATTTCACCTACTTACTAATAGAACAAAAATATAATATAAAATAAAATTAATTTAATTTATTTTAATAGTAGTTAAATATAATACTTTTATTATTTACCTAGATAAACTTTAAAACGTTTATTTATTACTTAGATTTGTTCCTTTCATTATAATTTATATTATAACTTATTTTTCTTGTTTCTGATAGTACTTTTCTTTTTTAGTTTAACAATTAATTGTATTTAAATTAAAATTAAAGAAACTTAAAAAATTCTAAGTTTCTTTTTGATATTAATGTTTATTTTAAGATATTTTTATTTCAAAGTCTTCAGTAGTACCAACATCTACATATTCCATATGAATATTTAGGGATGTCTCTTCATTTTTTACTGATGTTAAATAATTACTTAAGTCTAAATCTATACTTTTTAAATCGTCATTTTCAAATGTTAATGTTATTAAGTTAGTACTGTTATTGTCATTAGTGATACTATCTTTAAAATGTCTTGATAAGTCTGAATTAGATATATTATATTTTATGGTATTTGCATTAGTAGTAGATATTTCATTTTCTATTACTAAAAGAATTGTATCTATACTACAATATTTTAAAAAGTTACTAGGTCTTTTAGTTATGTGATAAGTACCATTATCAAGAATTAAGTAATTATCACCAATAATAGCATATTCAGTTATAGTATTATCACGCATTAGTGTAAATCTTTCTTTATTACCGTTTTTATTACCTAAATATATTTCTTTTTCGTCATTATAGTATATTGTATATGAATAACTATAATTAGTATTATCATCTTTATCACTAGCACTATCGTTATTAGTATTATAATCACTATTAGTATTTGATGGCGTAGTTATATTTTCCTTATCAGAATAGGAAGTATTGGTTTCATTTTTGTTAACGCCACTTATACGTATCATTACTATTACGATAGTAAAAATAATTCCGTAAATTGCTAGCATAGCAATGGCATGTGTTCTATTATCTTTTTCTTTACCAAAACTTTTTTTTAATATTTCTTTTAGATTTTCAAAATTCATAATTACTTAAATACCTTACCAATTAAAGTCTCTTTCTTTATGCCATTAAAATATTCTTTTACGCTCATTCTTTTTTTACCAGCTAATTGAATTTCAGTTATTACTAATTCATTATCACCTGTTGAAACACCAATTCCATCTTTATATACATTAATAATTTTTCCGCATTCAAGAGTATTAGTTTTATTATTTGTAAGATAAGAATTATAAATTTTTATATTGTTTTGATCTAGTATTGCGTAACTACCTGGCCATGGATTAAGAGCTCTTATTTGATTATGTATTTGAGTACTAGTTTTGCTAAAGTCAATTTTTTCTTCTTCTCTAGTAATGTTAAAGGCATAAGTTACATCTTCTTCATTTTGCTTTGTTAAAGTTATATCTTTAGATATAATTTTAGGAATAGTCTCTAGTAATAGTTTAGTTCCCATTAGACTAAGACGATCATGCAAGGTACCAACGTTATCATCTTCAGTGATAGTTGTCTCAACTTGAGAGATGATATCACCGGCATCCATTTTTTCTACCATGTACATGATGGTAACACCTGTTTTAGTGTAGCCATTCATAATAGCCTTGTGTATTGGAGCTCCTCCTCTTAATTTAGGTAATAATGATGCATGCACATTAATACATCCATATTTAGGAAAATCTAGTAATGCCTTGGGAATAATTTGACCATATGCACATGTTACGATCATATCAACATCTAATTTAAGTAAGTCTTCATATTCTTTTTTTATGTTAATAGGTTGATAAACAGGAATATTTTTTTCCTTTGCTAATATTTTTACTAGCGAAGGCTTTATTTCATGTTTTCTTCCTACTTCTTTATCTGGTTGGGTAACTACTGCTACAACATCATAGTTATTAATAAGGCCATTTAGGATATTTATGCTAAATTCTGGTGTTCCCATAAATAATATTTTTAATTTATTCATTTTTCCATCTCCTCTATAAAATTTTCATAGATTGTTCTTAACTCTTCTTTTTGACTATTATTCATACCATTGTATGGATTATTATAGCCTTCTACTGTTCCTCTATGTTCACCAATAATTTTACCATTTTTTAAAAAATAAACATCAGGAACAGCTAATACTTTTTTGTCATCATTATCTACTTCTAAATAATCATCTATTAAGCTATATAATTCAGTTCTTATCTTAGAAATATTTAGTTTATGAATATCAGCATAATATATTGTATCAATATTATGATTATTAACAGCTTCAATTAAAATTGGTATAGCATTTCGGCACCATGGGCAACTATTATAACCAAAGTAAACAATTCCTGTACCACTTTTTAAAATATTAATGAGCTCTTCTTCATTTAAATATTTAATGTTATTATTTAGAGGAATATTAACTTTTATCTTTTTACCGTTACTATATTCTATATAATTAATATATTCGTATGATAATTTAAACTTTAGATTATCAAATTTTAGTACTAACAAAAATAGAGTCATTACAGTTAATAAAATAACTGCTATAATAATTAAAATTTTCTTCTTCATATCTATCACGTCTAATATTATATTAAATTTTATGAAAAAATGAAATACATACCTAAAAAAACTAGTAATATATCTGCTATTAGGATAGTTATTAGAAAGGTCTGACTAACATTTGCTGCATTATTATTTATATTTGATTGATAGGTTTTTACTTTTTGATAATTTGCTTCTTGCATTTTTACTACTTGATTATCTTCTTCTTTTACTTGCAACCTTTCAGATACTTGTTCTAATTCGAATAATTGATTTTTATCACCACTGTTAATTATTAATATACTGTTATTTTTATCATCAGTTGTTAAATAAATATGGTTTTCAATAAAAGCAGCAACAATATTCTGGTAATTATCGTCAAACCCAAATTTCATAATATGGCTACCATTATTATTTTTAACTGCAAATTTAAAAGAACCATTTTTATTTAAAACATGATCTTGTATTATTTGGAAAGAAAGGGAAATACCTTCTGCTTTTGTTGATAAGGTATCTAAATATGATTGGTTGGAATCGTAATTATTAATAGTAGTGCTAACTTTTTGATACATTATAGAATCATCACTACTTTTATTTTGACGATTAACAAATGATACTTTGTACATATTTTGATCTTTATCTTTAACAAGCTTCATGTTATATTCATCTAAACTATTAACATCTGTCATCAAGACTAGTACCATCATAGCGGTGAAATTAATAGCGTTAGGATCATTTATATCATTTAGTAGTTCAATGCTATTATCATGTACTGTCACATTTGGATTATAAGATTTATTCTTTTTTGTTTCTTGACTTACTACTTCATTAAGAAGTGTATCATCTTTAGTATTATCAAAAGTTTTAGTTATATCTTTAGAAGATAATATTACAGTATCATCTACATCTCTTGATTTATAGTAATCTACTACATTATCGGTATTTTCTTTTAATTTATAAATATCTCTTTCTTCATTTATACTTTCAACAGAAGCACTTAGATTTTCTGTTTTAATACCAACATCATTTAAGCTAGTTTTAACATGATTTAGTGCATCCATTTTTATATCGTTAACTTCTTCTTCTTTTTCATGATATGATTTTTCTTTTTCTTCCTGATATTTTCTCATTATATTTTCCAAATCCATTAATTTGCGATATAAAACAGTATTTTCATTAATACTAGCAATTACTTCCATAAGACTATCTTTTACTTCTGTTGGTAAATCATTATTATCAATAAAAGTATTTACTTCTTTTATCAATTCTTCTTGTGTCTTTACACCGGTTGTTCGTAGATAAAATTGTTCTAAATTTTTATTTGCTTCTTCTAATTCTTTTTTGCTATCATCTACATCTTTTATGTAATCATTTAGCATATAAGCTTTATCCACTATACCACTTCCTATTATGGAAATGGTATCATATTTTTTTATAAAAATAAAGTAATAACTATCTTATATCTACATTTGTATAGTAATGATTTATAATTTGCTTGTAGTTATAACCTTCCTTAGCCATACCACTAGCTCCATACTGACTAAGGCCAACGCCATGTCCATAACCACGTGTCGTTATTTTGACATTATCACCAACTATTTCTAAATCAAAATCAGTTGAACGTAATCCTAGCAAATTACGTATTTCAACGCCACTATAAATTTTAGATCCTACTTTTATTTTTTCTACTCTGCCACTATTAGTAAGTGATAATATTTCTAATTTTAAATCATCATTTTCAGAAATACCTAATGTATTTAGTAAACTCTTTAAATCTTTTTCAATTTCCTTTGAGTAAGATGGTGATGATTTATCCCAGCTACTTTCAACACTTTTTAAATATGGAATATCAATTTTCCAAACAACACTGGCATCCTCTGTTTTACCATTGCTAGTAGAATGATATACTGCATCAATATGTTTATTATTATAATAGATACTAATACCTTTTGTTGAGTCTACTGCTTGTTTTATTTTTTTATAGTAAGTTTGGTAATTTTCTTTCCACATAGTTTTTAATTCTTGATTATCTTTATAGCTTTGAGTGGAAGTTGAATCAGTTAACTTAGTATTTTCCTCTATTTTTTTCAAAGTATAGGTTCTAGCTACTACTGCTTGAGCTTTTAATGCTTCTAACGGAAATGATGCTGGCATTTCGGCTGCTACTACACCTACTAAATATTCTTCTAAGTTAAGATTAATAACATTTCCATTACTTCTATAAATAGTTACTGTAATATCATCTTTTTTATCTTCATTAGTAGTATCACTTGTTTTTTTAGTTTCTTCATCGTTTTTTTCAATAGTTTCTTCTTTAGTTACTTTATCATTTACAGTATCATTAGTGTTTTTTACTTGATCTGTTTTTGTTAGGTCAGTATTTTCATTATTAGTGGAATTATTGATGTTAGTATTAGTATTATTATTAATACCAGTATCAGTACTTATTGTCTCAGTTTCCTTATTTATAGTATTTTCATTTTCTACTAATACAATTTGATTAGGCATTTCATTTAGTGTTACATAAGACTTGCTTAAATCATTATGTGGTGTCTCTGTTAGTAATATAGTAGCTAACGTTACTCCGCCTAAAACAATAGCAATTTTTTCACCATTAAATTTTATTTTCTTAGTTTTAATATACTTTATAATTTGTTGTTTCATATTATTAATATTATGATGTGATTTAAAATCAAGACTAAATTCACTATCATAATCAAAATACAAAAATAGAACTTTTTCGCCACCAACTTGTTTGATCTTATAATTTGATATCATTTAAATTTCACCATTTATATGTTGGCTATTTTTATAGTTTTTAAACTAAATATGTATAGGATTAAAATCAATATCTATTTTTACCTTATTATTAGATTTATAATGTTCAATTAAATCATTTAATGTTGAATATAATTTATCTTCTTTTTTATATTTTAGAATAATTTGAAAGCGATAAATATTATTTATTTTAAATATATTAGCTATACTTGGTCCTAGTATAATTGTATTTTTTAAATTTTTGTTTAAATATTCTGCTACTTTATTGCTTGCTGTTTTAGCTTCATCGTAAGATTTACTTAGTATTTTTATGGAAGTTAAGTAGTAATATGGCGGATAACCTAATTTATGCCTTATTAACATTTCTTGATTATAAAAGCCTAAATAGTCATGGCTTTTAGCATATCTAATAGCATAATGATCTGGGTTAAATGTTTGAATAATAACTTTACCTGGTTTTTCCCCTCTTCCACTTCTACCGGCTACTTGACATAATAATTGAAATGTTGTTTCACTGCTTCTAAAATCTGGAATATTTAAACTTGTATCAGCATTTATTACACCAACTAGAGTAACATTAGGAAAATCAAGCCCTTTAGCAATCATTTGGGTTCCAAGTAAAATATCATACTCCCCATTTTGGAAGCTATTTACAATTTTTTCATGACTTCCTTTTCTACTTGTTGTATCCATGTCCATACGAATTACTTTTTTGTTAGGAAACATTTTAATTAATTGTTCTTCCACTTTTTCTGTACCTGTGCCTAGTGTTGTCATAGCTTCTTCATTACATTCGGGGCATTTTGTTTCTAAGTTGGTACCATAGCCACAATAATGACATCTTAAGGTATTGCTACTTTTATGATAAGTTAATGTTATATCACAGTTAGGACATTTTTTTGTAAAACCACAATTTTTACATGACACAAATGATGAATACCCTCTTCTATTTAATAGTAATATTACTTGTTCGTTTTTGTTAAGTGTATCAGTAATTGAATTTATTAAAGTAGTTGAAAAACTACCATACTTTTTTTCTTGATGCATATCAACTATTTCTATACTTGGCATTTTTTGGTGATTAACACGTTCTTTTAGTTCAATTAATTCATAAACTTTTTTCTTGCTTCTAGCATATGTTTCTAACGTTGGTGTTGCACTTCCAAGTAGTAATGGACAACTATGGTAATTACTACGCCACTTAGCTATATCAATAGCATGATATTTAGGATTAGAACTATCTTGTTTATAACTATCTGTATGTTCTTCATCAATTATAATAATGCCAATGTTTTTAAGCGGAGCAAAGATTGCGCTTCTTGCACCTATTACTATTTTTACTTCGCCTCTAGTAATTTTACGCCATTCATCATATTTTTCACCAGCACTTAAACGGCTATGTAAAATAGCTATACTATCATTAAAACGACTTTTAAAACGTGAAACAATTTGTTCGGTTAGAGAAATTTCTGGCACTAAAACAATACTTTCTTTTCCTTCTTTTAGAAATGTTTCTATTATTTCCATATAAACTTCTGTCTTACCGCTGCCAGTAACACCATGCAATAAGAATGTTGTATTAGTATTTTTCTTTGAAATTACTTTATCAACCGCCTCTTGCTGAAGATTAGTAAGTTGATGTTTTTCTTTTAAATTAGATTTATAGTCAAGACGATATACTTCTTTTTTTTCTTCTAATATTATCTGTTTTTTTAATAGTGTTTTTACACTACTAGTAGAGATAATATTAGCATCTTTTTTTAAAATTTTTCCTTGCTCTTTTATCATATTAATGATAACTTTTTGTTTTTCGTTAAGGTCAGTGTTAATATTATCACTATTTAGTACTAAATAAGTTTCTATTTTTTTAGGAACTACAACGCCATTTCTAGCTTTTAGTGCTTTTGGTAACATAACTTGATATGATGAAATTAGGGTTGATAGGGTTGTTTCTTGAATATATTTTCCAAGTGATAAAAGTTCTTCATTTAGGATAACCTCTTCATCAACAACACCAATTATTTCTTTTAATTCATAATTGCTAGTTGATGCTTTTTCTATTCCTAAAACAAATCCTTCTAATATTTGACTAGCAAATGGTACAGTCACACGAAGACCAACTTTTACTTTAGAAACTAATGATGATGGAATAATATAATCAAAATTTTTGTCTATATTTTTATTTGATAATTCAACTAATACTTTTGCTATCATAATATCACCTTCAACATAAAATTATTTATCACACGTCTATTTAGCTTTAAGTATTATGATAGGCTTTTTTGAAACCTTTAGTAATACAACTTTATTAAAGCATCATATAAAAAGTAGAAATTATTCTTAGTTTATTTTTTTGATAATTCTTTTATAGTATCTATATCTAAACCCGTTATTTTGCTGATAGATTCAATTGGTAGATTCAAATTAAGCATATTTTTAGCTATTTCTATATTTCTTTGTTCCATTCCTTCTTCGTAGGCTATCCTTTTTTCAGTATTTTGAATTAATTTTTGATCCTCTTCATATGTCAT